>NZ_JABMCW010000003.1:0-53492 GCF_013179705.1 Pseudomonas sp. CM25
GGCTCCAAGTTCCGGCTTGCGTCGTGGGTCACCCAGTATTTCCCGCGGCATACGTGCTATGTCGAGCCCTTCGGCGGTGCCGCCGGCGTTCTGATGCAGAAGCCCCGCTCCTACGCCGAGGTCTACAACGACCTGGACGGCGATGTTGTGAACCTGTTCCGCGTGCTGCAGGACCCGCAGGCACGGGCAGCGCTATTCGAGGCGGTGGTGCTGACGCCATATGCCCGGCAGGAATTCGAAAGAGCCTGGGAGCCTGCTGGAGAACCTGTCGAACGTGCTCGACGGACCATCATCAGGGCGCAGATGGGCTTCGGCTCCGCCGGTGCCACCAAGGGCATAACCGGATTCCGAATCGACACAAAGCGTGAATACGGAACAGCCCAATCGCTCTGGCTCGAGTATCCAGAATCGATCGCCACGATCGGGCAGCGCCTAATCGGCGTCCTGATCGAGAACCGGCCCGCGATCGAGGTCATGCACGCGCACGACGCCAGGACAACCCTGCACTACGTGGACCCTCCGTATGTGCACGAGACCAGATACAAGAACGCCCAGAGCGGCCGCTACTACCGGCACGAAATGGACGACGGCCAACACGCCGAGCTGCTCCGATCGTTGCTCGAGCTAGAAGGAATGGTCGCGCTGTCCGGATACCCCAGCGAGCTTTACGACGACACCTTGACCGGCTGGACCAGGCACACCACCTCAGCCCGGATATCCGCGGGGCGGGGCACAGCCTGCCGCACCGAATGCCTCTGGCTAAACCCTGCATGCCAACGATCGAGCAGCCAATTCAGCCTGTTCGGAAGTTGACCAATACAACGAGACCTTCATGACCACAGCAATCGACCTGTTCGCCGGCCTCGGCGGATGGAGCACCGGCGCGCGCGCCGCAGGCGTCCAGGTGCTCTGGGCGGCAAACCACTGGCAAGAGGCCGTTGACTGGCACAAGGCGAATCACCCAGAAACTGAGCACAAATGCCAGGATCTCCACCAGGCGCGATGGGAGCAGGTGCCAGCGCATGCAAGGCACCCCTGATGCTGCAACTGCCACAAGAACGGCATGTGCCCGCCGCCCAGTTCCTCGATTTCAACGCCGGGCGCTGGTCGCAGATCGAGAAGCCCGGCCGGGCACCGGCCACCCTCAACCGGGTCAGCAACGGCCGCCAGCGCTTCGGCGACCGCTTCATCATGCCCTATTACGGCAAAGGATCAGGTACCACCGGCCGCGACATCAACCGGCCGATCGGCACCATCACCACCCTGGACCGCTGGGCCTTGGTCGACGGTGATCGCATGCGGATGCTCAGCGCCAGCGAGGCCCTGGCCGCCATGTCGTTCCCGGCTGACACTCTGCGGCCGGAGAAACATCGGCTGCCCATGCACATGGCAGGCAATGCGGTCCCGCCTTTAGCCGGGCAACGCGTCATTGAGGCCTTGATGAAAGCCGTCTGACCCTCCGGCGCTGCCCGCCAGATCTCTCCACTATAACGCCTCGACATGACCCCGACGTGGAACTGGCCTAAGCCAAGGAAATCATACTCCAACCCGTGGAATTAAAGCGTGCGGCACGGTCCATCAAACACATAACTAGTAACAATACCAAGCAACAGATCAGTTATCACAGCCGCAACATTCGACGGGTATTCTCATGGTTCTTTTCTTTGTCGTATTTAACAATAATATCCGTATCGATTTCCTCCGAGTCCATATAGGCAATATCTTCAAATAGCGAACAAAGATGATCATTACTGCCTAGGAAGGCTTTCTTACTCAACGGTTTAAGCATCGAGAACTTTTCAACGTAATACTTGAGCCCAAGACCCTGAGGCGTCAAACAATTTAAAAAAAGAACTTGCATCTCGAGAGATGATAACTGCCCCCTCAATATATTTGCATAAAAACGCTTCCTTTCATAGTTTATCCTGGCTGCTCTGCGCCTTGCCCTAGGAGTTATACGGCCATCACCTTCATTAGAAATCCCATGAAATTTTGTATCATCGATCATTTTGCAAATCTGGTACATATTTCTGAAATAGTGACCGAGCGCACGATCTTTAAACTCCATGCATGCATTAGCTGCAGCTCTTAGCTTTTTCTCATCGAGCACGACAGTGCCACATGCGTCTTTAAAATCACTACAAATCAAGCCAAATAGACCGCGCTTATCCTTATGACCTTCTACTAACCTATCAACATCTGCGAGAAGCCTCGCGTGAACTTCAAGCATTCGAAAAAAAACTGAATCGAAATTTTGGCGCTCAAACACCTGGGTCTGTTTTGCAAGCGTCTTGTTTGCAATCTTTGTCTCCTCTCGCGCCTCTCTGAGTTCTTTACTCTGCAACCTTATGGTATAGAGAACCGCCAATATGGCCAAAAAACTTAATATAGGATTTAGCACACCGCCAAAAAAGTCACCCAGCTGCCCCCAGTACTGAATGACTTGCTGCCCTTTAAACTCTACATATGGAATATCTTCCTCGCGTAAAAAACGCTTACACAGAAGCCACGCAACAGTTCCGATAGCCCCGCCCGCCCCACAAAGAATCAGTAAGGAAAAGGATGATCTCCACATCGACTGGAGCGCTCGCACGATCATACCCCTAAGCAAATAGGGAAGCATTGAAACGTACAAACTTAGTCTATTGAAAAATCTACTCACTCCGCCACACCCCTCAATATAAGCATACTGAACTTGCCCACCCCTTGAAACTTAGAAGTCACACTGAAAAAATCGATTCCTGCAATTTTCAAAATCATTACAAACAAGGACCTCTCATTGCACAGTGGCCACTACGTTCAATTCAAGGCACAGCCATCTTAGAAGAAAATCCGATTAGAGTACATCCGCACTATTAATGCTGTAGCCCTTCTCACTCTATTCACTGCCGCGATATGGCGGCCAAGGAATCGACATGCTCGAAAGGACACCGATCAAGACGGAGGCCGAGCTGTGCACGGCCTTCATCCAGTCGATGAACAAGCAGGCCGATTGGACCTGCTACCCCGAAGCTGCGGGCTTCGACATCTTGGCCGTGCACACCAGCGGTCGACAGATCGGCGTCGAGGCGAAGATGAGCCTGAACGCCAAGGTGGCCGACCAGATCCTGCCGAAGGACTACGAGAACTTTTACGGCAGGCCTGGGCCGGACCATCGCCTGGTCATCGTCGGCAAGGCCAGCGATGCCAGTCACGGAATCAGCCGCATGTTGGGCCTGCTCGGTGTTCCGGTTGTGCTCCCCCGCTGGATGTCTCGTGGTGGCGACAAGTCCGGATGGGAATTCGATGTGCGCTGCGTGGACAACCGGGACTGGATGTCGTTCTTCGTCAACGAGGAGTACCTGCACCTGTTCGACTGGAACCCGCCCGAGCGATGCCGAGTGCCGATGGTAGTTGGTGCGCACCAGGCCGGCGTCCCCTCCCCGGTCAGCCTCACACCCTGGAAGGAAGCGGCGCTGCGGGTGATCGCCTTGATGCGTGCGCAGGGCTACATCGCGGCAAAGCAGATCCAAGAACTCGGCATCAGCCCGACCGCCTGGACGCGACCGAAGGGTATCGACCCTGGCTGGCTCGATCGCGGGTCAGTGCGTGGCACCTGGATCGAGACCGAGAACATGCCGCCGTTCGACAAACAGCACCCCGAGGCCTACGCCATCGTCGTTGCTGAGCTGGCCGCTAAAGCCGACCCACAACTGGAGCTCACCGCATGACCCGCCTCGCCCTCTGCCTCCTGCTGCTGGCCACCGGCGCCAGCGCAACCGAGAACGTCATCGACGTGCAGCACGACAGCCAGCGCGGCGTCACCTGCTACCTGCTGAATGGGGTCGGCATCAGCTGCATCCCCGACAGCCAGCTGCAGGCCGGCAACGAGCGCCAGCTCTCCCCGCACGAAACCCAACCCGAACCTACACCCGCTCTGGCGCCTGGGCGCTGGATTGATGAGAGGTATCAGCTGTGAGCAAAGCTGCCCGGAAAGATGTGTTCGATGAGATGACCAAGGAAGACCTGGTCGAGTGGATCAGGTCTCAGCACTTTTTCATGAAGCCCAAGAAGAGCGATGTGCTGTATCTGCGCTGGAAGCGGCAATCGGCAGACGTTCTGGACGAAATGGAGAAGGAGAACCGCGCGCTTGACCATCTGGACTTCAGCGAGCGGGATCGACTGGCTCGGCAGTTCAACGCGTCAAAAGATCCAAGTGAGCGGCTTCGACTGGTCGAGAAGATCGAGCCTTATGACAAGGCCCTGAGAGACCATCTGAACCGCTCCGAGGCGATCAACCGCAAGCAAAAGCGAGTGGATGCACTTTACGACCAGATCGAGGTCGAGCGGAAAAAGGAGTGCCGATGATGAGCGACCTGATCGAAGTGAGGGTATCCAACCTGGTCGGCGCTCCGCTGGACTGGGCCGTGGCAAGGGCCGAGGGTTTCGAAGCAGATCCTGTGTGCCGAACGACGGTATGGCGCACCCGAACAGACCCCGTCAGCATCAGCATCCGCGGCGCAACCGAAGGTTTCGGCTATCGCCCCTCGTCTCACTGGGACCACGGAGGCCTGCTAATCGACAAGCACAAAGGCACCGCTCAACACATACCCGGCCTTCCCGAAGACACCTGCTATGCAGGCGGCCCCGCCGGCGCTGGGGTTTGGTGCTACGGCCCCACCGCTCTGGTCGCGTTCTGCCGGGGCCTGGTCCACTACAAGCTCGGCGATACCATTCAGGTGCCGAAGGAGCTGATGCCATGAGCGTTTCTGAAGAACAGTTCCAGCGCGCTTGCGAGTTCGCAGATCAGCTGATCACGGAGAAGTCCGAATGGCTGCGCAGGGCCTTGAAGGCTGAGCGTGACCGGATCGTTTACCGAGCCCTAGCCATCGCCGGATGGTTTGGGATGCTCGCGATGGCAATCACCTGGAGCATCCAGCCATGATCCTGCCCCTGATGTATATGGCCTACCTGATCTACAGGGGGCAGCGATGAGCACACCGCCACTCATCAGCAGCCAGCGATACTTGAACCGCGATGTTATCGCCAAGAAGATAGCCAAGTTCAAGGTGTTTGTGGTTCGAACAATCGATCTGGAGATGCGCGGAAAGCTCTATCGCATCATCCTTGATGGCCATCACAACTTGGCGGCAGCCCGACTCATCGGCGCCGAGCCAACCTGGAAAGGACCTCCGCCGAAGCTCGAGCGCGTCATGAAGGGCATGACGACCGAAAGATTCGCCGCCTTCATGATCAACAACCTCACCGACAGCGACTGGTACTTCCACGACACCGGTCAGGTAGTCGAAGAGCTACTCGCACCGCAGCTGTAACCCCTCCCCCTACCACTCAAGCCCGCCGACATGCGCGGGCATGGAGAGACTCATGATCAATTTCTTGACCCGCCTGTTCAAGCGCAAGAAGAAACCGGCACAACGCGGTGCGCTCCGGCCAACCGGGTATGCCCGCGGCCACAGCCCGGCATCCGGCCGGCAAGACCCGATGCTCGACCCGCTCAACCCCATGAGCCCGATCAGCCCTATGCATCCCACACATCTGGCGGACAGCTACGAGCCGGCTCGCTCGAGCAGTTCGTGTGCCAGTCGGGACTACGGCAGCTACGGCAGCGGCAGCAGCTACTCGTCGAGCGACAGCAGCAGTTCCAGCGATAGCGGCTCCAGCTCGAGCAGCTGCGACTGACCACCAACCTGCCGCCACCGGCGGCGTGGAGACCATCCCATGGAAACCGAGATCCTTTCGGACGAAGAGCTGGTGGCGATCACCGGCTACAAACCCCGGGCGTGGCAGCGCCGCTGGCTCACTGAAAAAGGTTGGCACTTCGTCGAGAGCCGCGGCGGCAGGCCACTTGTTGGCCGCCAATACGCCCGACAGAAGCTCAGCGGCGTAGTGATCGACACCGTACCGGTCGCTGCAGCCCCACCCCCGGCGCCAGCCTGGACCCCTGATTTCTCCCGAGTAAAGTGAAATGCGACCCAGAAGTACCGAGAACCGCGATCTGCCGCCGGGCATGTACCGGCGAAAGCGCACCAGGAAGAACGGAAAAGTGTGGGTTGGGTACTACTACCGCGACCAGGCCGGCAAGGAAATCCCTC
Source organism: Pseudomonas sp. CM25 (assembly GCF_013179705.1). Lineage (NCBI taxonomy): Bacteria > Pseudomonadati > Pseudomonadota > Gammaproteobacteria > Pseudomonadales > Pseudomonadaceae > Pseudomonas > Pseudomonas sp. CM25. The sequence continues at coordinate 6,093 of NZ_JABMCW010000003.1, forward strand.
TCGGTACCGACCTGGTGCAGGCCAAGCTGAAGTGGGCCGACTTCGAAGCCAAGGCCACCCCGGCCGAGCTGACGACGATGAAGGGGATCTTCGACGAGTACCTGCTGAAGATCATCCCGGGCAAGGCCGCCAGGACCCAGAAGGACAACATCTACGAGCTCAAGCAGCTGCGCGCCGTGTTCGACTCGGCGCCGATCGACGCCATCACGCCAGCGATGATTGCCCAGTACCGCGACTCGCGGTCGGCGAAGACCAGGGCGAACAGGGAAATCGCCCTGCTCTCCCACGTATTCAATACTGCCAGGGAATGGGGGCTCACCACCCGGGACAACCCGTGCCTGGGCGTGAGGAAGAACAAGGAGAGACCGCGCGACTTCTACGCCAACGAAACGGTGTGGCAGGCGGTGTACGAGGCAGCTCCACCGGAGCTTAAGGATGCGATGGACCTGGCGTACCTGACTGGCCAGCGGCCGTCGGACGTACTGTCGATGCGAAAGGACGAGATGGAGGGGATCTACCTGCTGGTCAGCCAAGGCAAAACCGGCAAGCGACTGAGGATCGTCTTGGAGGTGGACGGGGTGAAGAACAGCTTGGGCCAGTTGCTCGAGCGAATCATGCGCAGGACCAGCGAGCACCTGTCGCCGTTCTTCATCGTCAATGAGCACGGCAAACGCATGAGCTGGCCGATGTTGCGCAACCGATGGGCAGATGCCCGAGAGGATGCCAGGGTCAAGGCTGAGGTCGAGAAGAGGCCGGACCTGGCCAATCGAATCGCCCAGTTCCAGTTCCGCGACATCCGACCGAAGGCGGCGTCGGAGATCAACGACCTGAGCGAAGCCAGCGTGCTGCTGGGGCACTCGAAAGAGGGAATCACCGAGCGCGTTTACCGCCGCGTCGGCGCCATCGCCAAGCCCTCGAAAGGTTGAAGTTTCGGAACTCCATGCCTTTAGTTTCGGAACTCTTGGCTTTTTTGACGCGCAAAGAAAAACCCCGCAGACGTTAATCTGCGGGGCTTTCGAATGGTGGAGGCCGAGGTCGGAATCGAACCGGCGTAGACGGATTTGCAATCCGGAGCATAACCACTTTGCTACTCGGCCTCAAAGGTCGGATCTAGCTGCTTGCGCTTTGCTATCTCCTTGAAACGCTGAACTTTTTTCAAAGTTTGCTGCGTTTCGATGGGCGCCATTATGTCGTCATTCTTCTAACCTTGCAACCCCCTGAACGAAAAAAAATTTCAACGGGTTCAAGGTGTTAGCGCAGCCGGCCAAGTTTGCTCCACAAGCCCACCACGGTGTTCTCCACAGTGCCGCTGGCAGCCATGCCGATTCGCTCTTGCAGGCTCTTGCGTTCGGCGTAGTGCAGGTGGAACAGGTTGGCATTGCGCGCCCGGTCGCTGAGGTATTCGTCACTGGTCTGCAGTTCGTCCACCAGCTGCCGATTGAGCGCCGCGACACCGAGCCAGACTTCACCGGTCGCCACTTCGTCGATGTGCAGTTGCGGGCGATAGCGGGCGACGAAGTCCTTGAACAGCTGATGGGTGATGTCCAGGTCTTCCTGAAACTTCTCCCGGCCCTTCTCGGTGTTTTCACCGAACACGGTCAGGGTGCGCTTGTACTCGCCGGCAGTCAGCACCTCGAAGTCGATATCGTGCTTCTTCAACAGGCGGTTGATGTTGGGCAACTGTGCCACAACGCCGATCGAACCCAGCACGGCAAACGGTGCGCTGACGATTTTTTCGCCGATGCAGGCCATCATGTAGCCCCCGCTGGCGGCCACCTTGTCGATGCACACGGTCAACGGAATACCCGCCTGGCGGATCCGCGCCAGCTGCGATGCAGCCAGGCCGTAGCTGTGCACCAGGCCACCGCCGCTTTCAAGGCGTAGCACCACCTCGTCACGCGGGGTGGCGAGGGTCAGCAGTGCAGTGATTTCGTTGCGCAGGCTTTCGGTGGCCGAAGCTTTGATGTCGCCATCGAAGTCCAGGACGAATACCCGGCCCTTTTCTTCGGCCTTGGCCTTGCCCTTCTTCTGCTGTTTTTCCGCCTTGGCCTGCTGCTTGCGCAGGGCCTTGAGCTGGGTCTTGTCGAGGAGGCCGGACTCCAGGCGCTCGCGCAGGTCCTTGTAGAATTCGTTAAGGCGGGTGACCTGCAGTTGCCCACCCGGTTTGCGCCGCCCCTTGCCGCGCAGCCCGGCGATAGCCGACAGCACCACCAGGATGGCGATCACCAGGGTGGCGGTTTTGGCGAGAAAGCTTGCGTACTCGGCAAGAAACTCCACAGTAGCCCTCGAAGCTCGGAATTGAGGCCTCATCGTACCTAAGCTTGTGACAGTTTGGTACGGTCTTGTGACATTCCGAAGCAAATCGGTTAGCTGCGCTGAGCCAGACACGGCAAGGCCTGGAGGCCACCTATCGGCCATCATCACGGGGTCCTTATCGCGCCCACGGGCACCCACGCGAGGGCCCACGGGGGAACCTGCTCGGGATGTCATGTAATGGTGGGCATTCAGATTTTTCTGTCAGATTCTCAAAGGGCCTTACGATGGCCTATGCGACCACAACCAGAACCCCAGTTGAATGGCCGAACAGACCCAGTAGAGGGCCTGTAAGTGGTCCATGGGGTTCTCCTAATGGTTGATGGTTAGATGGTCTTGAGGCCCAGCTCAGCGGCTTTATGAGGCGTCAAGTTGCCCTTCGCAACGGCAGCCCGTAGACCTTTCTGGGTGTTCTTATGGGGAGCCTTGAGGGTCTTCCAATCGCATTTGTCGTTGAAGGTCATGCGCTTGAGGATGTCTGCACTATGGTCATTGCCCAGGGAGGCCATCTTGTCGGCCACCAGTAAGGCAACCTCGGGCAGCTCAAGGATCGCCTCGAAGGCGTCATAGACCAAATCTTGGAAGTCCTCGGATACCCAACCAGCGTACTCAATGGTTGCCCGCTTAGTCGCCCAAGAGCCCGTGCCGTGGGAGAGTTGCAATTTCTGCATGTCTGCCAGCCGCTTGGCCTGCTTGGTTCGCCATGCACCTGGAGCTTTACCCTTAGGAAGCTTCAGGGTTCGCCAGATATCAGTCAGGTCCCATTGGCCCCGGTCGTTAGCCTTGAAGGCCTGCCCTTCGATGATGATGACGTGGCCGGAATGCTTGTGTTTGATGTCGATGTTCATTGTCTGTTTTCCTTATGTTTGCTCTCTGAGTTCGCTCCCACGGGCAGCCGAAAGACCCCAGACAAGGGCTCTGCCAGTGGCACAGAGAGCAAACAGAAAGACTTTCGATTAGATGGGTGCCCAGCGACGGGCGATGATGTGGATAGGTGAGGCGGTGCCCCTGCCGTGCCCTACTGGGTCGGTCTTACGGGGCTCATCAGGGGAAACCCTAAGATCAGCTCAGGGTGATGCGGGTGATCATCGGAAAGTCGACCATCTCGGATTGGAGACCGTCAGTGGTCAACTTCACCTTGACCTTGCCGTTCGCCAAGATGTCTACGGTTGCAAAATACTCAACTTCCCAGCCTTGGACACCAGCCTTACGAGTTGCTTGTACCTCCCACACGTTGCCTTCACGGTTCTCGCGGTAGCTCAGCGAGGTGAAGTATTTAGGCAGCAGGAACAGACCGTAGTCAGTGCCGCTGTATGCCTGGACAGAGGCACCAATCAGCTCCTGAAGGTCGGCCTTGCCAGCACGCTGGGCAGCACGTTCGAGCACAGCCATTAGAGACACGGGCAGAAGTACCACGAAGTCAGGCAGGGATGTGCCTACGGCCTGATTGATGTGCATCGTCAAGATGTCAATGAGGTCCTCAGCGATCTCCACAGGCTTGCCGGTTGGCTTGGTCTCTGGGAATACCTCGGTGCTTGGAGCCGTCGAGAGGATCTCAGCGACCTTCCCAGCGGCGCTCAGCTCCATGTCACGCATCATCTTGTCAGCAGTCTGCATCATAGAGGCGTGGGTGAAGCCGCCAATCATAGTGTGGTCAAGGATCGTCACTCGATGGCTGATGGCCAGGGCCGTGTCAGTCGGTTCGGTGAAAATGATCGACCCTGCCAGCGCTTCGCCCTTCTCTACCGTTTCATTGTCCCAGTTCTTGCGAGGGTCGAAGGTGACGGTTCGATCAGCCAGGGTGATGACTTGTTGGCCGGTAGCCTCAGCGCCAGCGGGACGGAACTCGCATGGGGTTCTCTCTGCGGCTTCTTCTCGCCACTCATCGCTATTCAGATAGCCGTCAGTGACCTTCACAAGGGCGCTCACATAAGCATCGGGATCGGTTGCCCCAAGGGACTCCTTACGGACATCCGACACGTTGTAATGAAGGGTCGCGCCGTCAGCGTGAATGCGGGTGTGGGAGTGGGTAGGTGCTTCGTATTGGTTAGGCTGTTTCATTTGTATGGATCTCCTGAAGTTGGTTGGAAGTGGTGGAGTGTCGAGGCTTGTTATCAGCCAGCATTGCGGCGAGAGGCAGCGCGGATAAGCGCACCATGCTCACGGATGGCAGCGGCTCGGTCTTCCCGCTCACGCTTCGCTTGGGCCAACTCACGCGGCGACCATTCACGGCACCGCTCGGCGTGGGCGTCAGCCTCAGCCTGCAAGTGCGCCGTCTCTTGGGCCTTCTGGTACTGGTCTTGGCGGTACTCACGGGCGACATCGGGAATCGCCTTAAGCGACAAGCCGGCCTCATCGAATGCCTGGACGATCTCGAATTGACGCCCCCTAACGGTCCCGCATTGGGCGACCAGCATTGGCAACATGATGTTCTCGACGTACTCACGGTTCAGGCTCTGGCCCGACACGGTGACTTCGTTCTTCAGGACTTTGGTAATGGTGATTTTCATAGTGATGAATCTCCTGGGGTGACCCATTCGCTCAGCCTTGGCGCCATAGACGCGCACGACAAGACGGCAAGGAGAGAGCCGCGTGGGCATCTTCCAAGGCTGACGAATAGGTTCTTGATTTGGGTTGGATGTTGATGACGCTGGTCTCTCGGGACATGGCAAGCCAGAGAGGGCATCGAAGGGACAACCGTGGCGACGGTCGGGAGTAGCATGGGAAACTTTTACAGTTGGTTCAGGTGTCTGTCCCAATAGTGAGGGTTTTTAACGTCACCTTGACGGCGCCCTTAAAGCCTGATCGTAATGTTGTCTTTACCAGCCATTGGGATGTTCAGAGGCGTCTTAGCGAGTGCCTGAAGGCTGACCCCAAGCGAGACCAGTTCGGCAAGCCGGGAGGCCGTCTTGAGGGAACCTCTAAAAGAAGCTTCTCGTATCACCGCCTCAATATCGAAGGTGACAGTTCCGTTCTCATAGCTTCTATAGGTAGCGTGTCGCTCGTTGAGTAGATTCTTAACGATGATCAATTGAGGACGTGAAGCGGTGGAGAAGACACGCGACAAGTTAATCAAGTCGTCTTCAGTAAGCGTATCGGTTGCTTGATAGGTAACCATCTGAGTCCTCCTTAAAGATGTCTCAAAGATGAATGAAAGTGAGGGGTGATTATTATCACTACCCCTCTCCCTCTGGGTCTGGTCGATGCTGTGACCTGAAGGTGGTCGTTGGGATGTTCTTTATACTATCCGGCGTTAAGTCGCCAAGCCCCGGAATAGAGCCTCTGCACCCACCTCAGCCACAATCTCAGCCTTGATGCCTGGGTGTCTCTCCACGTACGAAGCGATCCCATGGGCGGCATGTCGGGCAGCCTTTGCGATTCGCTGGGCAGTCCTCAAGGCATACTCATTGTTCTTGCAGGCGTCCGCTGTGATCTCGGAAAGGAACAGCGCACCGATGACCGCTCGGGCCTTGACATTAATCTTCCCTTTGGTAACGCCAGCACTGGTGTTGATGGACCCAGTAACGATGTCATCCACCCAGGGCAACGGCTCAGGCACGGCCAGCAGGTGCATGTAGGCAGAGACAGGATTGACGAAGGTGCTCTTAGGTCGTCCACGGCCTCGCTTGGGTTCATCGCTTGGGTTCTCCGGGGGTTGCCCTTGGGTCTCGCTGGCAAGGCCATTGGCGGCTTTCTGCTGGTCCTCAGAGAGGGACTCATCGGCACGACGCTCAGCGGCCCATGCTTGGTACTGGGCTTCGAGGGTTGCCGGTCGGACCATATCCTTATGGCTGATGACTTCGCCCGTGATCGGGTCAATGTGAAGGATGGTGCCGGTTTCGTGATCGACGTGGCGGTGCAGTGGTCCGGGCTGAGTAAGTAAGGTCATGTGGGGTCCTCAAAGTTGTCTGTGGCAACAGTGAGGGGTTTTACGTCACCAGCTATACAGCCCAGTAAAGGCGGGCCTTGAGTTCATCCATAACGCCCATTGCGATTGGGTTGGTGGAGGCCTCAGCGTTGTATGAGCCGGTCTTGCGGATCGTTGGGAGGACCTCTTCGGTGACCCAGCGGCGGAATGGCTCGGACTGAGGCGCCTTTCCACGTAGGAACATCTCATAGACAAACGACTCATTAATGAGAACCGTGGTTGTCCTCAGTGAGTGCCCATTGGCCTCTTTAGGCAGGTTGGGCAGGCTTCTGGATAAATCCTCCAGAAGACCCGAGAGGTAGATATGCCCTTGCATCACGCGCTTAGTGTTCCTAATTGACGCGCTTGGGTCCTTGAGTCCAGCGGCGCGAGCAACCTGAGAGCCAACAAACAGAAGCTCATGCTCAGGGTGACCCACGAGGACATCCAGCTCGATGCCCATGAAATTGCGTTAACTAAAGTTGTGCCGCACCTTGAAGGTTATCGTGCGGGGCGTCTCTTTCGGCGGGGCGTCTCTAAGCACGGAGCATTCACCAATGCAATACTTTATCTTCGCGACATCTTTCCACTCACGATACCGGCCATCATTGATTTTGAAAGTTCCTAATTTATAGGGCTTTCCGTCCTCACTAAAAAGCACTCTCCCCGGGAGCTTCAACTGATAGCTAACTACCTGAACTTTGACCCGCTTTCCTCCTTCAAGGAGAAGCTCAAGTATGCGACTTTCGGTGGTATCCATTGAGAACCTTCAATTATTAAGGCGAGTGAGCTTACGGAACAATCCCCATGATATCGCCTCCGATACCCCCACCGCACCGAGTATGTAAAACGGAACATGCGAGAAGAAATCGGTGAACATCCGGCAAGAAGGCATACGAACATCGTTACAGCCCGTGCCTTCAACAAGGGCGCCAAGCGAACAAACAACGAGAATCGCTATGGTGGCATTTGTAAGGCGCAGCATGGGCATCGGAGACGCTGACATAATCACTTCCTTGATGATGCGGAACGAGAACGATAGCAAAACGCCACGCTGCATTGATAGTGCCGCCATGCCGCTGGACACTCTAAAGAGTATGAGCCCAGAGCAGCGCTATCGAACCAACTTCAGGGCTTCCACCATGAGCCCCCTTGAGGCAGCCGCATTGCCGCCATAGAGATCGAACGCAAGCGATCCAGAGCTATGCCCCAGGATGGCCTGAGCGATGCCTACGGACACGCCAGCGGCCTTCAGGTCGGACGAAAGCGAGTGCCTCAGCGAGTGGAAAGACAGCCCCTCCCCTGTCTTGGTCCCGAGTACATCACGGATCATCTGATTGATGAGCTGATCGAAGCCGCTTTTGGACTGAGTGAACAGCCGTCCTTGGGCCTGCGAGAGCTTCTCAAGGTGATCCTCAGGGATGCCCAGCAAGGGAACGACGCGACGACTGAAAGAGTTCTTCAGGGTCTTGCCTTCCTTGTCATTGATGTCCACGACCCACTGACCATCGACCTTGTAGACGTCGCTGCCGGTGAGCTGATGAATCTCCCCAATGCGTGCCCCACTGGCGACCCCAAGGGCTATGGCTGAAGCCTTCCAATCATTCTCCAGGGTGACCACAGCCCAATCCTGAAGGGTCTTAAGGTGGTCCTGAGTAAACGCCTCACGGGCGCTCTCAGCACCTTTGGATATGGCCAGCTTCTTGGAATAGTCCCTCTCAATAAGGCCCGTGACCACAGCCCATCCAATGACAGAGGAAGCGTGGGTCATGATCTTGTTCACCGAGGATGGCTTACGCCCGTCAGCAAGGAGAGCGTCACGAAGACCCACGAAGGTGGCCCTTGAGTGCTTCGCCATATCGGCATCCTTGAGGTGCCCGACGATGGTCTTGGTGCAGCTCTCCCAGTTCTTCAGGGTGTTGGCCGACAGATCACCGCCCCGCTCTGCCTTGAAGGCACCGTAAAGGGCCTGGAAGGTAGCCTTGGTGTCATCAGTAATACAGATAGGGACGGACACAGGCTCATGCCTATCGATAGGCCAAGACTGATAGTCTTTACCTATATACCCCTTCAGGTCTCCCTCAAGCAGCCCGACCAGTTCACGGAGATCCCCTGAGTGGCGCCCCTCAGCAGCCTTCAGAACCCGCTGAGCCATCAAGATGGCCTTCGCCTGGGCCAACCCCATTGGCATCGTATGAGCGATCTCAGCGAGGTTCTCAGAGACCTCCGACAAGACCAGTCCATAGGCGTCCCCTTGAGGATTGCCTAACGCTTCCTCTGCGATGTCCCGAAGGTTGTCCCGTAGTTCCTCCCACGATGCCTCAGGGTTGTCGAGGTGGAACGCCTTGAGGGTCTGTAGGAGGTGCTTGGCAGTAGTCATGGCAGCGGGTCGATTGGTGGTCTTGAGCGAGATCGTACAGGAGTTGTGGCAGCCCTTGAGGCGGACCCGAAGGTGATACCTACCCGAGGCTCTACGGTAGACGTAGGGCACTGCGATTTGTGACACGTTGGGACGATTTGTGACGCTGGTTTCAACGGTGTGGATGGTCATTTTGGGTGGAAGCCCCGTGTTGCTTGGCTTTACCCGAGATCAAGGACAGTTGGCAAGAAACTCCACGTTGACTCCTTGAATGCATGCGCCACTACGGCGCGTAACTGTTGCAAGCATACCGTTGCGCCTGAGGTGCTGCCAGCCGGTGTAAACGCTGGCAACATCTTTCAAACAACCTTTTCAAACGCTTGTATGTTTTTTCGTTGACAGCCCGTGTGCTGCATCCTAACCTCGCAGCAACCTCCAACAGGCCGGAACCTTTCGTGGGCAACCTCTACCTGATCCGACATGGCCAAGCCTCCTTTGGTGCCGATGACTACGACGTCCTCTCGCCTGTGGGCGTGTGCCAGAGCCAGGCCCTGGGTGAGCACCTCGCACAGCTGGGGGTTCGGCTGGACCGCTGCGTGGCAGGCGACCTGCGTCGCCAGCAGGATACCGCACGCCTGGCCCTGGAGGCATTGCACGGCAGTGGCTGCCCGGTGCCGGCTGTTGTGACCGACGCGGCGTTCAATGAGTTCGATGCCGACGGCGTGATCCGGGCCTTGTTGCCCGGGCTGCTGGTAGATGAGCCCGATGCCCTGCACGTGCTGCGCAACGCTGCCCAGCACCGCAGCGAATTCCAACGCCTGTTCGCATTGATGGTGCAGCGCTGGCACGATGGTGAGCATGCCGCCGATGGCCTGGAGACGTGGCAGGCGTTCACCACCCGCGTGCAAGGTGGCCTGCACCGTGTACTCGACGCTGCCGGCAGCGGTGACAATATCGCCATCTTCACCTCGGGTGGCACCATTGCCGCCCTGCTCCACCTGGTAACCGGTATTACCCCCAGCCAGGCGTTCGCGCTGAACTGGCAGATCATCAACACGTCGCTCAGCCAGCTCAAGTTCCGCGGCCGCGACGTGGCACTGGCTTCCTTCAACAGCCAGGCCCATGTGCAGTTGTTGAAGGCGCCGGAGCTTGTCACCTACCGATAAGCCCGGCTAGTTGTGTCCCTGCGGGGACGTGTAAATCACTCTATAAGGAATGCGCCATGACCTCCGTAGCTGATGCCGTGAAAAAGATGCAAGAGAAGTTCAACCCATCCGCTGCCGCCGGCCTGGACCTGGTGTTCGGCTTCGACATCACCGACGAAGGCAAGAAATATGCACTGATCGTCAAGGACGGCACCTGCGACCTGCAGGAAGGCGAGAACCCGGATGCCAACTGCACCCTGGTAATGGACAGCGAAACCCTGAAGGGTATCGTCAGCGGCGAAACCGACGGCATGCAGGCCTTCATGGGCGGCAAGCTGCGCGTCGAAGGCGACATGATGCTGTCGATGAAGCTCAGCGAGCTGTTCCCGTCCTGAGGGCAGGGAATACCGGATGATCGAAAACCGAAGCCTGACCGGCTTCGGTTTTTTTTTGCCCGATGGTGCGGGTCTATCAAGGCAGCTGATCGGGCAGCAACACCCTCGCCTATTTGGCGCCTGGCACGCTTGTTCCAACCTTGGCAGCGCATTAGATTAGCCAATAGTCCTTGCGATCGAGAATAAGGAAACCGCATGACGCTCACCGACCAGTCCACCCAGGTACGCCCCGGCGAAGAACTCGATGCGGCCGTCATCGACCCTTACCTCAAGGCCAGCATCCCCGGTCTGGAGGGCCAGCCGAGGATCAGCCAGTTCCCCGGTGGCGCTTCCAACCTCACCTATCTGGTCAGCTACCCGGGCCGCGACTTCGTGCTGCGTCGCCCGCCGTTCGGCCAGAAGGCCAAGTCGGCCCACGACATGGGTCGCGAGTTTCGCATCCTCAACCAGCTGAACAGCGGCTTCCCGTACTGCCCAAAGGCCTACGTACATTGCACCGACAGCAGCCTGATCGGCGGTGAGTTCTATGTGATGGAGCGGGTCAAGGGCATTATCCTGCGTTCGGACATTCCGGCAGAACTCAACCTCGACGCCAACCGCACCGAAGCCCTGTGCAAAAGCTTTATCGACCGTCTGGTCGAGCTGCACCAGGTGGACTACGACGCCTGCGGCCTGGCCGACCTGGGCAAGCCTGAAGGCTACGTGCAGCGCCAGGTCGAGGGCTGGACCAGCCGCTACCAGAAGGCCCTGACGCCAGACGCCCCGAACTGGGAAAAGGTGACCGCCTGGCTGCACGACAAAATGCCCGCTGACCACCCGCGGCCCGCCATCGTGCACAACGACTACCGTTTCGACAACGTGATCCTCGACGCCGACAACCCGATGCGCATCATTGGTGTGCTGGACTGGGAAATGGCTACCCTGGGCGACCCGCTGATGGACCTTGGCAACAGCCTGGCCTACTGGATCGAGGCCGGCGACCCGGCACCGGTACAACTGATGCGCCGCCAGCCAAGCAACGCCCCCGGCATGCTCACCCGCCGCCAGTTCGTCGATTACTACGCCGAACGCGCCGGCATCCAGCTGGACAACTTCGATTACTACTATTGCTATGGCCTGTTCCGCCTGGCCGGCATCGTCCAGCAGATCTACTACCGCTACTACCACGGCCAGACCCAGGACAATCGCTTCGCCCAGTTCATCCACATGAACCGCTTGCTGGAGCAGATGAGCCTGCAGGTGATTGCCAAATCCAGCCTCTGAGCAGCGCCCACGACGACGGATAACAAGGAAAACAGCATGCCCAAGACCCACCTGTTCGACCTCGACGGCAAGATCGCCTTCGTTTCCGGCGCCAGCCGCGGCATCGGCGAGGCCATCGCCCACCTGCTGGCGCAGCAAGGTGCCCACGTGATCGTCTCCAGCCGCAAGCTGGACGGTTGCCAGCAGGTGGCCGACGCCATCATCGCGGCCGGTGGCAAGGCCACGGCAGTGGCCTGCCACATCGGTGAAATGGAGCAGATCCAGCAGGTGTTCGCCAGTATCCGCGAACAGTTCGGGCGCCTGGACATCCTGGTCAACAACGCCGCCACCAACCCGCAGTTCTGCAATGTGCTGGACACCGACCTGGGCGCGTTCCAGAAAACCGTGGACGTGAACATCCGCGGCTACTTCTTCATGTCGGTGGAGGCCGGCAAGCTGATGCGCGAACAGGGCGGTGGCAGCATCATCAACGTGGCGTCGATCAATGGCGTGTCACCAGGCCTGTTCCAGGGCATCTATTCGGTTACCAAGGCCGCAGTGATCAACATGACCAAGGTGTTTGCCAAGGAATGCGCCGCGTTCGGCATCCGCTGCAACGCCCTGCTGCCGGGGCTGACGGATACCAAGTTCGCCTCGGCACTGGTGAAGAACGACGCCATCCTCAATGCCGCGCTGCAGCAGATCCCGCTCAAGCGCGTGGCCGACCCCAAGGAAATGGCCGGCGCGGTGTTGTACCTGGCCAGCGATGCGTCCAGCTATACCACCGGCACGGCGCTCAATGTCGACGGCGGCTACCTGTCCTGATCAGGCCTTGACCGCGATCAGGGTGTAACTCAGGGGCAGGCGTGCCGGCTGGTCGCGCAGGCGCCATTCGCCATCGTCGCCCTTGACCATCTGCCCCGGCAGCGCCTCCCAGGGGATGCTCTGGTGCTCGGCCAGTGCCGTCAGCTGCAGCCCGTTGGCCAGCAAAGCCGTGATCACCTCACCGAGGCCGTGGTTCCATTCGTGCGTCTCGGTATGGGCCAGGCGTTGATCGGTTTCAACGTAGGTCTGGTCGGTGTGCCACACCGTCGGTTGCTCCTGCTCGAAATAGGCGTATTCGAGCTGCAGGCGGTCCTGGTGGTCTTCGTTGACTGCCATCAGCATCGGGTGGCCATCGCGCAGGAACAGCCGCCCGCCCCGCTTCAGCAGTGCTGCAACCGTGCGCGCCCACGGCTCGATACGGGGCAGCCAGCAAAGCGCGCCGATGCCGGTATAGACCAGGTCGAAAGTGCCTGCCGGCAGTACCTGGTCGGCGGCGTAGACGTCGGACTCTACATACTCGATGGGTGCCGCGCAGCGCTTGGCAAGTGCCCGCGCCTCGGCCAGCGACGCGGCCGAATAGTCCAGACCGCAGACTTTGGCGCCAAGGCGCGCCAGCGAGAGCGTGTCGGTGCCGATGTGGCACTGCAGGTGGACGGCATTGAGCCCGTCGATATCGCCCAGCAATGGCAGGTCGAAGCGCACGGTTTCGGAAAGGTGGCCCGGGGCCTCGACCAGTCGCTCGACTTCGTAGTCCCTGGAGGCAGCGTGCAGCGGGGCGCGTTCGTCCCAGCTGGCGCGGTTGAGTTGCAGTGAGTGTTCCATGCTGTCGTCCTTGAGGGGGAGAAGCTCATGCTAGCCTCTGCCTGCTCGCCGACGACACCACTGCCGTGCTAAAAATTGTAAGGCTGGCGCGGCGCGTTGCAGCTGCCAATTGCTACAAGCAGGTCGCCGCCGCCGCGCGACGCTGCAGCGCCACACCATCGTTTTTCTGCGCGTAGTAATCGACCCCCGTACCACCCGCCTGCGGGTAGACGTCGACGAACGCCTCGGCCCCGCGGGTATACACGGTCAAGCCACCCTGCTTGCGCGGCTCCAGGTAACCACTGGCATCGTCGCCGAACACCTTCTCTTCCTGCCAGCTGAACTGGATGCACTGGGCAACCAGCTGTGGCGCCTTGTGCGAGTCGAGGTGCGCAGTCGGCTTGCCGCCGCGTGCCGTTTCCATGGTCGAAGAAGCACAACCGACCAACATCAGCGCTGCGGCCATCGGCAGAATCGCACGCATGTTACATCCTCAGGGTTTTGAAAAAGAACGCGACTCTAGCACCAGCTGGCATCGCGAGTGAATTGTCGCGCACCTGCCGCTGTCGCAATAAAGGCATGACGTCAAAAGGAGACCGCCATGAAACTGCACTATCTGCTATTTGCCGCGCTGCCCTGCCTGCCTCTGGCTGCAACCGCCGCGCCTGCGCCCGAAGAAAGCATCACCGCGCCGGAAACCCACAACCGTGAGCTCAAGGTCGGCGACAAGGCGCCTGATCAGTACAAACGCGACGACGCGGCAATCAAGGACTGGAAAGCGAAGGGCCTGCCCGCCCCCGAGAAAGAAAGCCACTGGGTGCGCATGGGCGACCACTACGTGCTGGTGCAGACCACCAATGGTGTAGTGCTGGCGATCCAGTCGGGGTCCTGATTCAACCCGCCTCGACCAGCGCCGCCATGTGCACCGTGTTGCGCCCGGCGGCCTTGGCCTGGTACAGCGCCGCATCGGCCTGGGCCAGCAGGCTGGCAGTATTGTCCTCGGCGCCCGGCACCCCGCACCACAAGCCGACGCTGAAGCGCATCTCGATCTGGTCACCGGCAAAACAGGCGGGGCTGCGCGCAATGGCCTCGCGCAGCCCTTGCAGCGCCACCATCGCCCCATTGCGGTCGGTGCCTGGCAACAGCAGCAGGAATTCCTCCCCGCCGTAACGACCAAGGTTGTCGCCGTGGCGCAAACGCTGCTGCAGCTGGCGCACGCAATGGCACAGCACCTCATCGCCAGCCAGATGCCCATAGAGGTCGTTGATGCGTTTGAAATGGTCGATGTCGATCATCGCCACGGCCAGGCTGCTCTGTTGTTCGCGCGCCCGGTCCAGCTCCACGGCAAAGCGCTGCAGAATGGCCCGGCGATTATAGCTGCCGGTCAGCACATCACGCAGCGCAAGGTGCTGCAGGCGTGACTCGCTGCGCTCCTTGGCCATCAGCACCAGGCCGATCGAATACATCATCACCGTGGCGGTGCCAATTGCCACCGAAAAGCTCTGCTTGAGGTTGCTGGTGTCATAGCGCATTTCCACCGCCGTGCCATTGGCCACCGCGACTACGCGCATGCCCAGGCCGACCAGGCTGATCAGCGCACCAATCTCCAGCAGCAGGTGGGCCCTGCCCGGCCGTTCGGCGTGGCGCCAGGCCCAGTAGAGAATCAGCGAGCATTGCAGCATCAACACCAGCGTCGCCAGCAGCATACGCGGCTCCAGGGTATCGAGCAGCAGCATCAGCCCTACCAGCATGCAGGCCGGGATGACGAAGACAGTGCGCCAGGGCACCCGCTGCTCACGCACCCGGAACAGGCTGGCCGTGTAGAACGCCAGCGCCAGCGACAACAAACTGTTACCCAGGCCATAGCTGAGCCACAGCGGGGCCTGCGCATAGACGGTGTAGCAGACATACGCCAGGGCGTGCGCCAACAGCCCGCACCCGGTCAGCATCAGGTTGTCCCGGCGGTTACTGCGCCCGACCAGCAACAGGCAGAAGGCAAGGATGGTTGCGACCAGGGCAACGGCGGCGAACAGCGTGGGGGTGTGGGCGATCATCGTGATTCACCGTGTGGCAGGTTGCCGTCTTGGCTGCGGCTTGCCCTGAAGTCTAGGGCGCCATCAGCCGTTCGGCCATGACCGAACGGGACAGAACAGCAACCCGCAGGCTCGCCACCCATCGCCTCCAGCACATTTTTTTGCCCGCCCGGGAAACCAAATGGATCATTCCCAGTCTGAAGAAGTGCCCCGTAAACCTTTGCGGATCAAGGACCTATATCGTGATATCGCGTATTGCAAGCCTTTCGCTGGTTGCCGTTGTGCTGTTGACCGCCGGCTGCCATAGCCATCGTTATCATAACGACGACGATGGCTGGCGTGACCGCGACCGCGGCCATCGTCACCACCATCGGCATGACCGCAACGATGACGATGATGACAATCGTCAATACCGCGGTGACCGTTACTACCGCTGAAGCGTCTTTGCAACCCTGACTTGCCGCCCCCTGTTTCGCGGCACCTTAACCTGATGATTCCTTTGAGGTTCGTATCATGCGTCTGACTCTGCCTTCCATTGCCCTCGGCCTGTTGCTGTGCCAGGGCGCTTTCGCCGGTGACGGTACCGCCGCCATTGGCGGTGGCCTGGGTGGTGTGCTGGGTAACGTTGTCGGCCAACAGCTTGGCGGCAAGACCGGCGCAGCCATCGGCGCTGGCGTCGGCGGCGCAGCCGGCAGCGCGGTAGGTGCACGCAAGGGCAACCGCACCGAAGCCGCCATCGGCGGTGGCCTGGGCTCGGCCGGCGGTTCGCTGCTGGGCGGCGCGGTAGGCGGCAAGACCGGTTCGACCGTAGGTGCCGGCCTGGGCGGCGCAGCCGGTGGCGCCCTGGGCAACCACATGGGCGACAACAACGGCAGCAGCAAGAAGCACCGCCGTCACCGCCACTGATCGACATCGAGGACTGAAAGGGCCGCACAGCGGCCCTTTTTGTTGCAGCACATCAACACCCCCTTCAGCACAAGCTGGCACACTGGCTGCTACTGTCTATCGTGCCCTGTGTGAAGGAACGCCCCCTCCCCATGAACCAAGAGCTGCTCTGGGTCCTTGGCCTGCTGGCCATCGTGGTCATCCTGTTCGTCATCAACCGCCCGCGCATGGACGTGGTCGCACTACTGGTGATTCTCGCCCTGCCGCTGCTCGGCATCCTCACCGTGGAACAGGCCCTGGCTGGCTTCAGCGACCCCAACGTGGTGTTGATCGCCGCCCTGTTCGTGATCGGCGAAGGCCTGGTGCGCACCGGCATCGCCTACCGCATCGGCGAGTGGATGAGCGAGCGCGCCGGCAATAGCGAGGCACGCCTGCTGGTGCTGCTGATGGTGGCCGTGGCCGGACTGGGGTCGATCATGAGCTCCACCGGCGTAGTGGCCATTTTCATTCCGGTGGTGCTGAGCATCGCCGCGCGCCTGCAGATCTCGCCCAGCCGCCTGATGATGCCACTGGCGTTCGCCGGCCTGATCAGCGGCATGCTCAGCCTGGTAGCCACGCCGCCCAACGTGGTGGTGCACAGCGAGCTGGTGCGCACTGGCGAACAGGGCTTCAGCTTTTTCAGCTTTACCCCGTTCGGCCTGGTGGTACTGGTGCTGGGGATCGGCTACATGCTGCTGACCCGGCACTGGCTCAATGGCGAGGTGCGCAAGGACGGCCGCGTGGAAAGCCGCCGCACCTTGCTGGACCTGGTGCTGGACTACAAGCTCAAAGGCCGTGAACGGCGCCTGCGTATCCGCCCCCACTCGCCGCTGATCGGCCACACGCTGGGCGAGCTGGAGTTGCGTACCCGGCACGGCGCCAACGTGATCGGCATTGAACGCCAGCACAAGTTCACCACGCGGGTGATCAGCGCCGATTCCAATACCGTGCTGCACCAGGGTGACGTGCTGCTGCTGGACCTGTTTGCCAACCGTGATGACCTGCGCACCTTGTGCCAGACCATGCAGTTGGAGCCGCTGCACTTCAAGGCGGCCTACTTCATCGACCAGTCCCAGGAACTGGGCATGGCCGAAGTGTCGCTGCCCCCCGGCTCGCAACTGATCGGCAAGAGCATTCTCGAACTGGCCTTCCGCACCCGCTACGACCTCAACGTGGTCGGCCTGCGCCGCGAACAGGCGGCCATCGAAGCGCAACTGGTGGAAGAAAAACTGCGCCTGGGCGACACCCTGCTGGTGGTCGGCCCATGGAAGGCCGTGCGCCTGCTGCAAAGCCAACCCAAGGACTTCCTGGTACTGAGCCTGCCGGCAGAAATCGACCAGGTGGCGCCCGCCCGAACCCGCGCACCGCAAGCATTGCTGAGCCTGGCAGTGATGGTCGGGCTGATGGTGAGCGGTGTCGTACCCAACGTGATCGCGGCGCTGATCGGCTGCCTGCTGATGGGCGCCGGCCGCTGCATCGACATGAACAGTGCCTACCGCGCCATCCATTGGCAAAGCCTGGTGCTGATCGTGGGGATGCTGCCCTTTGCCAAAGCCCTGCAGCAAACCGGCGGCATCGACCTGGCCGTAGGCGGGCTGGTCAGTGTATTGGGAGGTGCCGGGCCTGGCGCCATCCTGGCCTGCCTGTTCGCGGTCACGGCGATAATCGGCTTGTTCATTTCCAACACGGCCACTGCAGTCCTGATGGCGCCGGTTGCCGTCAGCACCGCAGCGCAGTTGGGCATGTCGCCCTACCCGTTCGCCATGACCGTGGCGCTGGCAGCATCGGCGGCGTTCATGACCCCGGTATCATCGCCAGTCAACACGCTGGTGCTGGGCCCCGGCCAATACCGCTTTGCCGACTTCGTCAAGATCGGGGTGCCATTCACGTTGCTGGTAATGGTGGTGACAGTGGTGATGGTGCCGTGGTTCTTCGGCTTGAACTGAAATGGCAAAGAGTGAAGGCAATTTGGCATTATTCCAACCAATCGCGGCAGATTGACATCAACTCCCCTGACGAAACACACTGCCGGGTAATTGCCCCAGGTGCTTCGAAGGCGTTTTCCTGGATTTCGTTTCCGCTTGTCGGTCGAGCCCATGGTTTTTCCAGCCCAATCGCGCTTGTTGCCCTACATTACCCTGCTGTGCCTGACGTTTGCCCTCACCCTTGGCGGCATCCTGGCACGCCCGATCGAATCGCTGTCGTTGTTCTGGCCGGTGAATGCCGTATTGGCCGGCGTGCTCTTGCGCTACCCCCGTCTGGCCACGCTGATCGGCTTCAGCCTGGTCTGGCTGGCCATGATCGGCGCTGACGTGCTGTGCGGCAGCGCCTGGTTGCCGGCCTTGTGGTTCAACCTGTGCAACCTGGCCGTGGTGACTACCCTCTGGCAGCTACTGTCGCGCGTGCCGCGCCTGCACCGGCGCATGCGCACCCCACGCGGCGTGCTCAGCGTGTTCGCCGCCTGTGCCGCCGCCGCGCTGGTAGCGGCCAGCATGGCAGCGGTAATGGCCGCGCCGTGGTTCGAGCAATCCTTGCGTGCCACGTGGCTGGCCTGGTTCAGCGAGCAGTTTTCCACCGGCGTAATGGTGCTGCCGGTGCTGCTCACCGCGCCCTCGTTGCGCGCCCTGGGACGCGGCGGCGCCCAAGCCATCCGCCTGGCACCGCTGGTGGTGCTGCTGGCCTCGCTGGCGTTCAGCATCGCCTTCGGCGGCCCCGGCGCGATTGCGTTCCCGATCGCCGCTCTGCTGTGGTGCGCCTGGACCTACTCGCCGTTCATGGTCGCGCTACTGGCGCTCATCGCTGGCAGCACGCTGATCGTGGCCGTGGCGCAAAATCTCATGCACTTCATTGTGCCGCAAAGTGGGCCCGGGGTGACCACGCTGATGTCAGCGCGCCTGGGCATCGCCATGCTGGTGCTCGGGCCGCTGGTGGTGGCCTGTGTCAGCCAGGCCAATCGCAGCCTGATGGCCCGCCTGGCGCATCAGGCCAGCGTCGACCACCTGACCGGCGTGCTTACCCGCAGCGCCTTCACCCGCCGCGCCAACGCGCTGCTGGACAGCCGCCAGCAGCACGCCCAGGCACTGCCGCTGACCCTGATGATGCTGGATATCGACCACTTCAAGTCGATCAACGATGCCCACGGCCACGCGGTCGGTGACCAGGTGCTGCGCCAGTTTGCCGGCACCCTGCAAGACCAGCTGCACAACAGCGAGTTGTTCGCGCGGCTGGGGGGCGAGGAGTTCGTCATCATCCTCCCTGGCCTTGCCCCTGAACGGGCCAAGTTCACCGCCGAACGCCTGCGCCGCGCCGTGCAGGACCTGCATGTGATACAGGCCGACCAGCGCCTGCAGATCACCGTCAGTATCGGCCTGGCCGGCTGTGACGCCGACCTGCCGGCGCCCAGCCTGGACGAGCTGCTGGCACGTGCCGACCAGGCGCTTTATCGGGCCAAGGCCCATGGCCGCAATCGCATCGAACAAGCCGAGGCGCAACGCCAGGTGATCTGACCCAGGGTTGCCTAGCCAACCAGCAAGTCCCACGACAGTTTGGCGATCAGCACGCACAACAGCACCAGGAACAGCCCGCGCACAAAGCCGGCACCCTTGCGCACAGCCAGCCAGGTACCGGTAAGCGCGCCAAGAATGTTGCACGCAGCCATAGGCAAGGCAATCGCATACAGCACGTTGCCTGTGGGCACGAAGAACACCAGCGCCGCCAGGTTGGTGGCAATGTTGACCACCTTGGCCGAGGCCGAGGCATGCAGGAAGTCCAAGGCAAAGAAGCGGATGAACAGGAAGATCAGGAAGCTGCCGGTACCCGGGCCGAACAGGCCATCGTAAAAGCCGATCGCGCCGCCGATAAGCACCGCCAGGCACTGTTCCTTGCGGCCGATTTTCGCCGGTTTGTGCAGTGTGCCGAAATCTTTCTTGCAGAAGGTGTAGATGGCCATCAGCACGATCAGCACCAGCACCGCGGGCCGCATGACGCTGGGCGGCACCAGCGAAACCGTGGCGGCACCGGCGAACGACATGACAAAGGCGCTGAGCGCTGCCGGTACGATCAGCCCCCAGTCCAGCGTCACCTTGCGGATGAACGAGCGCGCGGCGAAGGCTGTGCCACATATCGAAGCCAGCTTGTTGCTGCCAAGCAATGCCGCCGGTTGCGCAGTGGGCAGCACGTTGAACAGCGCCGGAATCTGGATCAGCCCGCCACCGCCCACGGCGGCGTCGATCAGCCCGGCGGCGAAGGCAAACACGCAAAGCACAGCAATATCGATCATGACGCGGTTCCAGGCAGTTAAGACGCCTGCAAGGCTAATCAAAGTGGCGCACTTGTGGTGAAATGCCATATTGCGAAAACTGCAACAAGGAGCAGGCAATGGCATTGGACATGCTGAGAGAAATCCAGGCGTTCGTCAGCGTGGCGCACAAGCGCAGCTTCGTCGCCGCAGCCCGTGCGCTCGGGCGCTCACCCAGCGCGGTAACCCGTGCTTTGCAGACCCTGGAAGACAACGCCGGGAGCAAACTGCTCAACCGCAACGCCAATGCGGTGACCCTGACAGAAGCAGGTGAGCGCCTATTACCCCACGCCGAACGGTTGCTGGATGTGCAACGCGATGCCGCCGACGAACTGGCTGCGCTCAGCGGCAGCGCGCAAGGCTGGATTCGCTTTGCCGTGCCGCAGTTGCTGGGTGAACACGTGCTGCCTGGGGTGCTCGCCGAGTTTACCCGTCGCCATCCGCAGGTGACCCTGGACGTACAGTACAGCGATGAAGCCCTCGACCCGCTGCAGGGCAAATTCGATTTCGTGGTGCGCGGCGCCTTCCCGCAATCGAGCGAGCTGATCGGCTACCCCCTGTGGGCCTACCAGCGCTATCTGTATGCCAGCCCGAATTACTTGGCTCTGGCCGGCACGCCCCGGAAACCTGAAGACCTCGAAGGGCATGCGCTGATCCTGCACACCGCCCCGCGCATCCTCAAAGCCTGGCATTTTTGCCACGAGGGCCAGATCACCAGCCTGCGCCCAAGGCCCAGGCTGCGTCTGGGCTCGGGCGATGCGGTGTACCACAGCACCCTGGCCGGCGCCGGCATCGCCCGTCTGGCCGCCTGGGTGGGCGAAGCGCAGGTCAAGGCCGGGCACCTGGTGCGGGTGTGCCCGCACTATCGGCTGACATCCAGCAGCGGCCAGGATCCGCTGATGCATGCTGTGTACCCCGCCGGCGAGCTGCCCGCGCGGGTGCGCGACTTGCTTTCTGCGCTGCGCAGCGCCGGCCCCGGTCAGTGAAACCGCCTTGTCGAAAACGACTGTTCAAAATCTGCTCAATTTAACAGAGCCCACCGTGGGTCTGGCTTGCAGCACTTTATCCACAGACCTACCCACGTTTTTTGTGGACAGATTTCCCAGCGCAAAGAACGACTTATCGCACAAGCAGCAATGCCGAATTGGCCAGTTTCACCAGCTCGATCCACTCCAGTGTACTGATTACGCCGGCGCGCTCCAGCACCTCGGCACTGCGCAGTGCCTGCTCATAATCTTGTTCATCAAGGGAGCCTTCGGCGAGAAAACGGCTACGCCACTCCAGCATGGCTGAAGTGGCTATGTTGCATTCCATCAGTGTGTCGGCTCCAAGGCAAAAAGACCGGCGCGAGTGCGCGGCGGCGGCAGACTACACGAGGCTTTTGGGCTTGAGAATGACTTGCCGCTACCACTTGTCCAACAGTGGAAGGCGGGAGAATACTGGCCATTTGGTCAGGTGTTGGGCCCGTCGGTTGAAGTAGACGGGCCGCGTTGGGAAACTGCAGTTTAAGTCAGTTTGGCGGGATGGTGCCAAGAATACCAATCAGAATGGTCAGCAGCAGAAAACCACCCAGGAACAGCGTCAGCTTGCCCATCGGAACCTCTACAGTGTGATGCGGGGATGGACATATTGTCGGACCTGGGCTGATACGGTTACAGATTCAGGTTTATGGAAAAAAAGCGGATCAGATGAACTGCGCAGGCTAACCCGCCAGTAGTCTGGGCATCCACCGTTACAGCCGCCAGCGCATTCGCCTGACAGCCCGCACGGTCAAGGCATGGCCTTGCTGCAGCTTTTTGCCAGTCAAGTCAGCTGCTGAAGTTTTTCCGCCGGCAGCCAGCCTAGCTCGCCATTGCCGTGGCGTCGGCACCACAGCCAGCCGTTGAGCGGGCGCACGCACTGCACCAACTGCCCAGGGTCGGCGTCCAGTTCATGCGCGCAGTAATGCTCCAGCGCCCTGCCCTGGCCAACGCTGAGCCGCTCGATCACCTGGGCGGGCACCCAGCCCGATTCCTGGCCGGTGCAGCTGCACAGGTACCAGTCCTGCCAGCCTGGCTCGCCTTCATAGCGCGGGCCGATCTCCAGCAACGTCCCCTTGGCGAAGCGGATGGGCCGCGGATATTCGCTGCGGTGGGGTTCAATGACAACGTAATGCATGGGGCCGCTCCCTGGCCGGAAAACCATCAATCCTAGCAGAGGCCGGAACGCCCGCAGAAGCGTATGCGCAGCGCTTTACGGGCAAATACGAGTACCGGCTGATCAGCGGTGGCATCGGCCACAACCTGCCGCAGGAAGCGCCGCAGGCGTTTGCCCAGGCGGTGGTGGATGCAGATCACCTGTAGGCTGCCGGCGGCATTTGCTACAGAACGTTTCAAAAGCGCAGCAGGCGCAACGTTGAGCCACGATGAGCGCCTGCTGTGCCGAAACCGATTGAGCCCGGCTAAAAACGGGGCGTGGAGCGCGATCAAGCGGATATGAATTGAAACGTAGCTTGTAGGATCTTTTACCGTGCGCTGTAGGGGGAATCGAGCCAACGGGATTTGCCTGTATGAAACATCAGTTTCTCCGGCAATTTCGAGCTGCTACGGTCCATTTTTCCTACAACGGCACGGAGGCCTACAGCATGAGAAAAGCATGGACACATACAATGCCTCGGCCCTGAAGCTGCAGAAAACCTTGCTCAGCCTGCGCCTTGAGCGTGATCGCCTGAAAACGGAGGGCAAGGACCAGGAAGCCAATGCCCTTGCGGGGCCGATCGCGAAGCTGGAAGCTGCCCTGCGGGACTTGCCGGACGACCTGAAGCCGGGGACGCTGCAGTGACCACCGGAGCAGATAGACCCTGATCCGCCTCAACTGGCGTCGAGGGGGCTACGGCGCAGGCCCTTGGGCCCCGCGCCAAAGCAAGTCACCGCAAAGGCAATCAGCAACGCCCCCGTCCCCAGCAGAAAGATCAGTTGCTGGTTGGAGCCCTCCACCAGCATGGCAATCAGCGCCGGGGTCACCGCCGCAGCGCCCATCAGGGTGATACTGACCAAAGGCGTGAGCTTGCCAGTCGGATCATTGGTCGTGATCAGTGCCATGTAATACGACAACGACAGCACCCAGCCAAAATTGATCAGCAGCAGCGCGACAAACAGCTGCATTGGCGTGCGGGTATGGCCGGTCAGCATGGCGATCGAGATAAACACCGCCACCAGCCCCACGGCGATCATCAACTGCCGATTGACCCGTGCACCCAGCAAGCTCGGCAACCCCGCACCCGGCAAGCCACCGATCGCCGAAAGACCAAACGCCCAGCCGATATCGACGCCGGCAATGCCCTGGTCCCGCGCCAGCTGATCAATGAAGCCCCACACGCAGTAGATGGCCACCTGCATGAACAACATGCCCAGCAGCGCAGTGCGCCCCGTGCGCGCCGAACCACCCTGGGCGGGCGAACCTTCGCCACTGGCCAGCGCCACTGCCGGGCGACGCGGCAGCACCAGGCTGGCCCCGCAGATCAGCAGGTACCACAGGCCAAATGCGCACAAGGCGGTCACCGTACCGCTCTGCGCGGCAAGCAGCGGCAGCGCTGCGGAGAACAGCGAGTACTCCGGGGTCTGCAGCAACAGCATCAACCCGAACGAACGGTCCTGATTGGGCAGGCGGCCCAGCGTCGACACCGCATAGGCATATACCAGCCCGGCACAGGTGCCAGCCCCCATGCGCACGGCCAGCAGCATCGTGTTGCTGGTGGTGAAGGCAGTGGCAATGCTCAACGCCACGCACAGCGCGCCAACCAGCAGGCACAGGCTGCGACCGCCATGGCGCTTCATCAGCAGCGGGCACAGCAAGGTGCCCAGCGTCATGCCGATCATCTCGACCGACACCACCCAACCCTGCTGGTCGAGCGACAGGCTCAGTTGCTCGGTGACCAGCCCCATGAAGATAGGTTGTACGCCACAGACAATGAACGACGTACAGGCAATGAAAATCAGCGCGGCACGCAGCAGCTTGGAATCTTGGGTCATAGGGGGACTCCGACACAGCATTTGTTTTTATTGTTTGTGAAGACCAGCCCTGAAAGGCGCCGTAGCAGTCGCCTGGGCTGATCCTGGGAGCAATGCTGGGCCGAGTTCGAAAGGTTTGAAAGTTAATTATCGGCATCGGGTTCAGTGGGTTTTTTAATGCAGGCAAACGGCACACACCTGCATCCAGAAACGCACTGCATGCAATCCTGATAATTAATTTGTGACATGACCGCATCCTCCCTACCGTGGGACATCACCCAAGCCTCAGTGAAAAGGCCCGATCATGAACGACCGTGAGTTCATCAACGCCATCGATGCCGATGGCCTGCCCCTGCACATCGCTGTTACCAACGGCCGCATCACCCACATCGGTCCGCTGCGTGCCAGCAGCCCAGCCCGCGAAACCATCGACCTGGAAGGCCTGCTGGTGCTGCCCGGCTTCGTCGACGGCCATATTCACCTGGACAAGAGCTTTGTCGGCGACCGCTGGCGACCGCACCAACCTGTCGCCAGCCTGCGCGAGCGCCTGGCCGTGGAAAAACGCGAACTGGCCAGCGCCCCGCCGATCGTCGAGCGCGCCGACGCGCTGATCCGCCAGGCCGCCTCGTTCGGCACCCTGGCCATGCGCTGCCATGTGGACGTGGATGCCAGCACCGGCCTGAGCAACCTGCGGGCCATGCTTGAAGCCCGCGACAAGTGGAAAGAGCTGATCGACATCGAACTGGTGGCCTTCCCCCCAGGCCGGCGTGGTGACCTGCCCCGGCACCGCCGAAGTGATGGAAGCCGCCGTGCGCGAAGGCGTGCAGGTGGTCGGCGGCATCGACCCGACCACCCTGGACGGTGACGCCGAAGCCCAGCTGGATATCGTGTTCGGCATCGCCGACCGGCATGGCGTGAAAGTGGACATCCACCTGCACGAGCCCGGCGATATCTGCATCGCCCAACTTGAACGCATTGCCGCACGCACCCAGGCACTGGGCATGCAAGGCCTGGTTGCGGTCAGCCACGCCTATGGCCTGGGCGATGTAGCGGATTCAGTGGTCGACCGCACCGCCGAACTACTGGCCGGCGCGGGCATCTCGATCATGACCAACGCCCCTGGCGACCACGCCTTCCCGCCTGTGCTGCGTTTGCGTGCTGGCGGCGTGCGCGTATTCACCGGCAACGACAACATCCAGGATGCCTGGTGGCCTTACGGCAACGGCGACATGCTGCAGCGTGCGATGCTGGTCAGCTATCGCTCGGGCTTTAACACCGACGAAGAACTGCGGGTTGCGCTGCACATGGCGACCGAGGCCAGTGCCGCGGTGATGGGCAAGCAGGATTACGGCTTGAAGGTCGGCAACGAAGCCAGCTTTGTCCTGTTCAAGGCTCCGAATGCCGCGGCGGCGGTGGCGGCAGCCCTTCATGAGCGAGTGATCGTGCGGCACGGCGCATTCTGGGGCGGGCCCGCGCAGTTGCAGTTGCAGGCTGCGCAGTTTGCAGCAGAGCTGCGGCGCTAGCGCAAACAATCGGCCAACGCGGGCGGGTCCGGGTGCGACCTTGTACCGCGAAGGCCATTCACCGCCTCACCTGAACTTTGGCGTCCCGGCAGGGCCTTCCGTTGATACAGGAGGAGCCACCATGAACCCATCGAAAGAGCTGCACGCCACTATCATCTGCCTGCAGGCCGACAAGATTCTGCTGGTGCGCCAGGAGGCTTCAGTGTGGTCTCTGCCTGGCGGCAAGATCGACCCCGGCGAAACACAGCTCGAAGCGGCACACCGTGAGCTGTTTGAAGAAACCTGCTTGCACCTCACTGATGCCCAGTTTCTCGGACATAGCGTGCTCCAGTACGAAGAACACTGGGTCTATCGCATGACCGTCCCGGCGCCGATGCAGCCCCAGCCCTCGCATGAAATCGTCGAGTGTCGCTGGTTTTCGGCCGACGAGTTTCATCAAGTCACGATCAAGCCAACCCACATGGAGCTGCTGCGACGAGAAGGCTTTGTCTCCGCCGGAAAGTAATACGGCGAACCTCGGTGCCGGAGGCATTGCCCAAGCCCCCTATCGGCCGTGGCTCACTCGGCCTCGGCGCGCAAGATACCGATCAGAATCTCGGCAAGCTCGATAACCATCGGGTCTGCCGTGGGCCGATGAAAAATCGCCGCCTCAAACACTGTGATCGGCTTGAACCCCTCCTGCGCCCCCAGCACCTGATGCCTGGGCGTGACAACGCGGGACGGCAGCAGGCTCACCCCCAACCCATTGGCGACCGCTTCCTGAATCCCCGCCAGGCTGGAACTGGTAAACGCGATACGCCAACTGCGCCCCATGGCCTCAACCGCCCCGATCATGTCATCGCGGTACAGGCCACGCGCCGGAAAGGTCACCAGCGGGATCGGGTCCTGGGCAAAACACGGGTACTGCGCACTGTCGATCCACTCGATGCGCTCTGGCTGGCAGGCATTGGCCTCCCGGCTATGCCGACGCTGCTTGATCAGCACCAGGTCGAGCTCGCCACGGTCATAGCTGCTCATCAGGTCGCGGCTCAGACCACCGGTAATTTCCAGTTTCACTGTCGGATTGCGCCGGTTGAATGCCGCCAGCGCCTGCATGGTCTTGCCAGCTACAAAATCGTCCGGCAGGCCAATGCGCGCGGTCACGGTCACCCCGCCCGACATCGCTTCGGTCAGCTGGCTGCTGACCGCCAGCAGGTGGCGTGCGAAGCCCAGCAAGGTTTCTCCGGCATCGGTGGGGTGCACCTCGCGGTTGCTGCGGTCGAGCAACTGGTGGCCGACCATTTCCTCCAGCCGCCGCACCTTCTGGCTGACCGTTGACTGGGTGGAATGCAGGCGGGCAGCGGCGGTGGTAAAGCTGCCGCAGTCGGCCACCATGACCACGGTGCGGAGCATGTCCAGGTCGTAGATGGCGCGGTTGGGTTTGCTGGAGTCTGGCATTGGGGGGTTCAGCTTCTGGCAACTGGCTGGACACATGATGCCTGAACCCGAAGTGCATGACGCATTGCCTTGACGCCAGGAGACTTTGTAGGTGTGCACGGGCTTTAAATAGCCTGCGGCTGAATTGCGACAAATAGCGACCAAAACTGCCCGCATATCGCACAACAGTTCGATAATCGCACAAATTCCGCCAAACCCTCTCTACTGTTGCCCTATCTTGCGGCACGCTATAGCGAAAGTCAGCAACCAATTCCAGCTGCTGACTGGCCCCATCGCTTCACCGCGCGCCGGCCAGCCCTACAACCCAACTCCAGGAACAACCAGGAGCTCGCCTTGATCAATAAAACGTTTGAGTCCATCGCCAGCGCGGTGGAAGGGATCACCGACGGTTCGACCATCATGGTCGGTGGCTTTGGCACTGCCGGCATGCCGTCCGAACTGATCGACGGCCTGATCGCAACCGGTGCCCGCGACCTGACCATCATCAGCAACAACGCCGGCAACGGCGAGATCGGCCTGGCCGCCTTGCTCATGGCAGGCAGCGTGCGCAAGGTGATCTGCTCGTTCCCGCGCCAGTCCGATTCCTACGTGTTCGACGAACTGTACCGGGCCGGCAAGATCGAGCTGGAAGTGGTGCCGCAAGGCAACCTGGCCGAGCGTATCCGCGCAGCGGGCTCGGGCATTGGTGCGTTCTTCTCGCCGACCGGCTACGGCACCCTGCTGGCCGAAGGCAAGGAAACCCGTGAGATCGACGGCCGCCAGTACGTGCTGGAAATGCCGCTGCACGCCGACTTTGCGCTGATCAAGGCGCACAAGGGCGACCGTTGGGGCAACCTGACCTACCGCAAGGCCGCCCGCAACTTCGGCCCGATCATGGCCATGGCCGCCAAGACCGCCATCGCCCAGGTTGACCAGGTCGTCGAACTCGGCGAACTGGACCCGGAGCACATCATCACCCCGGGTATCTTCGTCCAGCGCGTGGTCGCCGTGTCCGGCGCTGCCGCTTCTTCGATTGCCAAAGCTGTCTGAGGCCTGCCATGACCATCACCAAAAAACTGTCCCGCACCGAGATGGCCCAACGCGTGGCCGCAGACATCCAGGAAGGCGCCTACGTAAACCTGGGCATCGGCGCACCGACCCTGGTGGCCAACTACCTGGGCGACAAGGAAGTGTTCCTGCACAGCGAGAACGGCCTGCTGGGCATGGGCCCGAGCCCGGCGCCGGGCGAGGAAGACGATGACCTGATCAACGCCGGCAAGCAGCACGTGACCCTGCTGACCGGCGGTGCCTACTTCCACCACGCCGACTCGTTCTCGATGATGCGTGGCGGCCACCTGGACATCGCTGTGCTGGGCGCCTTCCAGGTGTCGGTCAAGGGCGACCTGGCCAACTGGCACACCGGCGCCGAAGGTTCGATCCCTGCCGTAGGCGGCGCGATGGACCTGGCTACCGGCGCCCGCCAGGTGTTCGTGATGATGGACCACCTGACCAAGACCGGCGAAAGCAAGCTGGTGCCCGAGTGCACCTACCCGCTGACCGGCATCGCTTGCGTCAGCCGTATCTACACCGACCTGGCCGTGCTTGAAGTAACGCCTGAAGGGCTGAAAGTGGTCGAGATTTGTGCTGACATCGACTTTGATGAACTGCAGAAGCTCAGCGGTGTGCCGTTGATCAAGTGATCCAGGCCGCCGGCCTGCAAGATTGTCGAGGCTCGGGGTGGCGATAAGGTTCACAGCCGATATCGCCCCCAATCACCTACAAAGTGATACACAGCGCGCTTTTCTGGACATATCAGGGATAAACGCCGTTGACACCATGGCACCGCGAAACGCTGCGACATCCCGCACGCAGCGTTCATACCTCGGAGCCCGCCATGAACCGCCACACCGAAACTGCCAGCCTCCAGGGTTGGCGACTGTTCTCACTGCTGTCCCTTTTGGTGCTGATCGTCACTTCGCTGGCGCTGTGGTCCCAGCCTCAATGGGTAGAAGCCCTGCGCAGCGCGATTCGGACCACCGCACGTACATCCTTCGCCCTGTTCCTGCTGACCTTCCTTGCCTCCTCCCTTGCAGCCCTGGTACCGACTGCCTTCACGCGCAGCCTGCTGCGCAACCGGCGTTTTCTTGGGCTGGCTTTTGCCTTTTCCCACGCTGTGCATGCGGTACTGATCCTGTTGTATGTGAAGTTCTTCCCCGAAACATTCTGGCATGGCCGTACGGCCACAGCGAATATTCCTGGGTCGATCGGCTATCTGTTCATCATCCTGATGACCATTACCTCCTTCCCCGCCGCAGTGAAACTGCTGGGCGCTCGCGCGTGGAAAGGGCTGCATGGCACCGGCACTTGGGTGATTGCTGGCGTATTCATGCTGTCGTTCTACAAACGCCTGCCCATGGGCTCCTGGTATCCGCTAGGCTTCGCACTGATCTTCAGCGCCATGCTTTTCAAACTCACCGCCAAGCTGGCCGTACGCCTGCGTCGCAACACCACAGCGCCAAGCGCTACTCGCTGATCATTACCGTCGGTTAGGGAATAGTGTGTCCGTGGGCAATGGCACTGGCTTCAAGTTTTGCACGCTCCGCGTCCAGAAAAACATACGTAGCTTGCAAGCCAGTGATCCGCGCCTGAATGTCGGCCATTTTGCTGGCGACCAGCGCCGCGCCTTGGGCGCAGTTGATCGTATTGCCCCGCTTGGCCGCGAGTATCTCCCCAATCTCGGCGAGTGAAAAACCCACGCCCTGGGCACTTTGAATGAAGGCCAGATCAATCACGGTCTGCTCGCTGTAGCGACGGTAGTTATTGGCCTGTCGCCTGGCCGCGATAAGCCCGAGCTGTTCGTAATAGCGCAATGCATGGCGGCCAACGCCACTGCGCCGCTCCAACTCTCCAATGTTCACAACAAAGATTCCTTGACTGTAGAGCGGGCTCTACACCTTAGCCTGCGCCCATTATCCAGACAAGGAATCAGCATGAGCGTGGAATGCTTCGTTACCGGCGGCAGTGGGTTTGTGGGTCAACATTTAGTGGCCCGCCTGACTGCAACAGGGCACAAGACCTGGGTGCTTATGCGCAGCCCCGAAAACATCGAGCGCCTTAAAGAGCAGGTAGGCCGATTGGGCGGTAATCCTGCGCATATCCATGCGGTTGAGGGCGATATAAGCAAGGAAGGGCTGGGACTCAGCAAGGACGACAGGCAGTACGTGGCTTCGGCGTCGGTAATCTTCCACCTCGCCGCGCAGTTCTGCTGGGGGCTGACAATGGAGCGCGCCCGCACAGTGAATGTGCAAGGGGCACTGAACATAGCGAGGCTGGCAGCGAACCAGCGTATCCGACTGGTGATGGTGGGTGGCTTCATGCTGCAGAACCTTAGCCACCTTGCCAGTATCGGGGTTGATCACCAGCACCCTGAAAACACCCACTGGCCCGCAGTCTACGGCCGTGTTGGCGGCTACGAAGGCAGCAAGCTCGAGTCCCATTTTGAAGTCATTCGTTACATGCACGAAGCCGGCACGGATTACACCATCGTTCACCCCGCGACGGTATGTGGACACAGCGAGAGTGGGCACATCGTGGAAGGGCAACCTATGGCCGAACTGATCCGAAACCTGGCGCAAGGCCGGTTCAAGGCCATACCCGGTTCCGCCAGCCATTGGTTGCCGTTAGTCAGTGTCGATTATCTGGTGACGCTGATAACCCGCGTGGCGTTCGACCCCGCTATGGCCAACCGGCAGGTTCTGGCGCTTTATAAGCACACACCGAACTTACAGGGGATGCTTACGCAGATGGCACAAACGCTGGAGGTGAAGCCGCCCCGCCACCATGTATCAATAAGGTTGCTGAGGTGGCTATTGAAGATTCCCGGACTGGCAACCCGATTCTCGATCAGCGCAGAGTCATTGAACTTCATCCAGACGCAGCGCTTCGACATGAGTGGTACCGAGTGCCTGGAGCGGAAGTATCAGCTTACGCATCCCGACATGGCGCGCACTTTGGAAAAGACGGTGCGCTACGTCAAAGGCTCTTTGATCACATGACGCAGAACGCTCAGGCCATCTTCGTCAGGTAGCATTGCGAATGTTCGGCTAAGCCGACGTCGCAGCATTTGTCTTGCTCTGTTTGATCGTTATGGTGTTTTCTTCAAGGCCAGGTTCACTCCCCGGCTGAGGGCTCCGGGCGGACATCAGCGGGTGCTGGCCTGGCTCAGCTTGCTGTACAAGTCTGCAGGGAATGGGTTGCCGTTGGCATCGAACTGGTTCTTGCGGAACTGGTAGACCTCACCTTCGGAGAGGAAACCATCGAGGTTGGCATCGATAGCGTCGAACTCGGCATTGGCCTTGGGGGCTACCGCCAGCAATTCGGCCCGGGAAACGCGGCCATCATGGTCGGCGTCGGTGCGTGCAAAGGACGCGTCGCCGCATTTGCCTTCACCGCACTTGCCTTCAGCTTGGGTGGCTTTCGCCTGGGCGCCGTTGGCACCACACTTGCCCTCACCACACTTGCCCTCCCCGGCTTTTTCCGCCGAGGCCAGCTGGTAGCCTTGTGGCAGCGCCTCCACGGCAAAAGCGGCAGAGGTCATGTTGATACCACCAACCAGGGCGATGGTGAGTAGGCCGAGACGGTTTTTGCTGGGGAACATACGGGGCATGGTGACTCTCCTGGTGTGAATACGATTGGGGCCTGTTCGTTCAGGCAGGCTCATTTGGCCGGAGGCATGTATCTGGGACGTATCGGTGGGGCGACGCGTTTGTAAGCGAAGCATGGAAAATGTGCGGCAAGATACACAGGGATACAGTTGATGCGATGTGGGTGATAGGTGCCCCGCAGCAGAACCAGCCCGCAGCGGTTGCCTGTTGGCCCGGCATCAGGCTAAGTTGCCCATCTGGCCGAGCCCTCACATGACCGCAGGAGGCCTTGCTGAATGGACCTGACCACGCTCTTTCTCTACATCATTGCCGTAAGCGCGGTGATGATCACCCCTGGGCCATCCATGCTCTTGGCGCTCAGCAACGGCGCCGCCAGGGGGATGCGCGTAGCTTCGTTTGGAATGGCCGGCGCGGCACTGTCTGACCTTATCCTTATAGGGGCCGTCGGTTGTGGCCTGGGCGCGCTGGGGGGGAACGCCTGCCTGAGGTCAATGCGGTCGGGGTGGGAGCTGGCTTGCCGGCGATGGGCTGCACAGCAGCCCTCATGGCCCGCGCCAACCTGCGAATACTCAAAACTTTTCCCTACCATCCCTGGACTGATCCTCAGTCAGATTTGATGTCCATTTGCCTCAAAAGTCAGAATTTTTCGCTTTCTTGTAGGGCATTTCCCAAAGATACTGTTGCCGCCTATTTTCCGTTGCGGGTGCCCAACAGGGCCTCTAGTGTGGGCCTGTCGCTGCATATCGGTGACACGGCTTTGACGGGCCGCGATGGTTTTGAGTTATGGCACACCTTATGGTGGCTGTACGTGCGGGCACGCTTGCGTGCGCCGGAGCTTCTCAATTCCGCCGGTCCGTCAACCCACGTACAGCTGCCACCCTTCTGCTTGACGGCTGACGAGGTGACGGCACCCAACAGGAATTGAACAATGTTGAAAATGGTCCCCGATCCACCCCACACCCTCCACTTCCTCGAAGACACCATCATCCAAGCCGCGGAACATGCCGTCTGCGCGCTAGCCATTTCGCAACAAGCGATGCTGATGCAGCCCAAGTCACCTGCAGCGGTGCTGATGATGGCGACCACACATGAGCTTGAGTCCCTGCGGTTGCTGCTTGAATCCGCCTTGGTTCAGGCACAGACGCCGAACGAGTCGCGAACGCCGCACTAAGCGGAACGCTGTGTGTTGCCTGGGCTGGCCCTATTGCCAGCGAAGGTGCTCGCCCAGGTTTAGATGATCAGGGAGATGGACCCGTGACTACTGACGAATCGAACGAGAAAACGACTGTAGGCAGGACTACGTTCTACCAGGGTGATAACCAGACCCACCCGCTGTTTCGCATCGAACCCGGCATTCCATGCCAGAACGCCCGCGAGCAGGCTTCGGAGTTGATGGGGTATGTGCGGGAGTTGACGATTTTGGGTTTGATGGATGAGAAGCCGATGATGATCTGGGCTGCTCACTACCTGAGTGCGCTGGCCAAGGCACTGATGGATGATGCCGAGTTGGGCATGATGCGCTGACTGGGTTGATCAGCAGCGATATTACAAATCCCAGAAACACAAAAGCCCCGAAGAATCGGGGCTTTTGCTGAAAAATATGGCGGAAGCGTAGAGATTCGAACTCTAGGATAGTTGCCCATCGACGGTTTTCAAGACCGTTGCCTTAAACCACTCGGCCACGCTTCCAGCTCGTTTTGCGGTCGCCATAATACCGTAATGAAACACGCTGTCAAACTCTCTGTGTCGCGGGTTGCAGGAGCTCTGATAGACTCCTAGCATCTGAACGTTCGAAACCACAGGTTTTACCAAGGAGTGTCGCCATGCGCGAACAGGATTATGCCGTACACCACGGCCAGCAGGTCGAGCAGCAGGAGATCAGCAAGGTCCTGCGCAACACGTACAGCCTGCTGGCGCT
The DNA here is from genome assembly GCF_013179705.1 of Pseudomonas sp. CM25. Lineage (NCBI taxonomy): Bacteria > Pseudomonadati > Pseudomonadota > Gammaproteobacteria > Pseudomonadales > Pseudomonadaceae > Pseudomonas > Pseudomonas sp. CM25. Next base: position 39,844 of record NZ_JABMCW010000003.1, read on the forward strand.
TACCCTCGCCTTCAGCGGTGTCATGGCCTTCGTGGCCCAGCAGATGCGCGTCGGCTACCCGAACGTGTTCGTGGTGCTGATCGGCTTCTACGGGCTGTTCTTCCTTACCAACAAGCTGCGTGATTCGGCATGGGGCCTGGTGTCCACCTTTGCCCTCACCGGCTTCATGGGCTTCATCCTCGGCCCGATCCTTAACCGCTACCTTGGCATGGCCGGTGGCGCTGAAGTGGTCAGCTCGGCGTTTGCCATGACTGCGCTGGTGTTCGGTGGCCTGTCGGCCTACGTGCTGATCAGCCGCAAGGACATGAGCTTCCTCAGTGGCTTCATCACTGCAGGCTTCTTTGTTCTGCTGGGTGCGGTAGTAGCCAGCTTCTTCTTCCAGATCAGCGGCCTGCAACTGGCGATCAGCGCCGGCTTCGTGCTGTTCTCGTCGGTCTGCATCCTGTTCCAGACCAGCGCGATCATTCATGGTGGCGAGCGTAACTACATCATGGCAACCATCAGCCTGTATGTATCGATCTACAACCTGTTTGTCAGCCTGCTGCAGCTGTTTGGCATCATGGGTCGTGATGACTGATTGACGTTGTTTGAGAAAGCCCGCTTCGGCGGGCTTTTTTGTGGGTTTCAGAAAGAGGATTGGGTGAGGGACCTAGCTGGTTGGCGAACACCGGCGGGGCCGGTGGCATGAACTGCGTGTGGATTCTTCGCGGGTGAACCCGCTCCCACAGAGGTCGGCGGCGCAGGCTCTGACTCTATTCCCCCTGACAAACCAGCATCAAATAACTGACCAAAAAGTCAGATAATCAGGCAAATAGTCGCCGATCATGCCGCTATCGTGCTTTTCTCTACCGCAATCCCTCATCACCCCGTAGAATGCGCTCCTTTTTTCATCCGGGGCAGCTTCCAGCAATGAGCTCACATGAACACAGCCCAGGCGCAGCGGCGCCTGCCAACGAACTGGTGCTTGGTCTGGAGGACAAGCCACGGCTGTTGATCGGCCTGCTTGCTGCCCTGCAGCACCTGCTGGCGATCATCGTGCCTATCGTCACGCCTGGCTTGCTGATCTGCCAGGCGCTGGGCGTTTCGGCGCGGGATACCAACCTGATCGTCTCCATGTCGCTGGTGATCTCGGGTATTGCCACCTTTGTTCAGTGCAAGCGCTTCGGGCCCTTCGGCGCCGGTTTGCTAATCGTGCAGGGCACCAGCTTCAACTTCGTCGGCCCGCTGATTGCTGGCGGTGCGCTGATGGTCAAGCAAGGCACGCCTGTAGAAGGCGTAATGGCGGCCATCTTTGGCGTGGTGATTGCCGGTTCGTTTGTGGAAATGGGCGTGTCGCGCATCCTGCCTTTCGTCAAACGTCTGATTACCCCGCTGGTGACCGGTATCGTGGTGTTGATGATCGGCCTGACCTTGATCAAGGTCGGCCTGATCAGCATGGGCGGTGGCTTCGGCGCCATGGCCAATGGCACCTTCGCCAATGGCGAGAACCTGCTGCTGTCGGGTGTGGTGCTTGCAATTATCGTCATCCTCAACCGTATCCCGGTGGTGTGGATGCGCAGCTGCGCCATCGTCATCGCCCTCGCCGTCGGTTACGCGCTGGCCGGCTACATGGGCCGCCTGGACTTCACAGGCATGCACCAGGCCGCGCTGTTCCAGGTGCCCACCCCGCTGCACTTCGGCCTGGGCTTTTCGTGGGCGCTGTTCATTCCGATGCTGGTGATCTACCTGGTGACTTCGCTGGAAGCCATTGGTGACGTGACCGCCACCAGCAAGGTGTCGCGCCAGCCAGTCGAAGGGCCGGTATGGATGCAACGCATCAAGGGTGGGGTGCTGGTCAACGGCGCCAACTCGCTGCTGGCGGGGTTGTTCAACACCTTCCCGAGCTCGGTCTTTGCGCAGAACAACGGCGTGATTCAACTGACCGGCATCGCCAGCCGCCATATCGGCATTTGGATTGCCGTGATGCTGGTGGTACTGGGGCTTTTCCCTAGCGTTGCCGGGGTGATCCAGGCAGTGCCGGAGCCGGTGCTGGGGGGTGCGGCGATGGTGATGTTCGGTGCAGTTGCGGCTTCGGGCATCAATATTCTGGCCAGCACCCGGCTGGACCGCCGTGCGCTGCTGATCATTGCGGTGTCGCTGGCGCTGGGCCTGGGTGTGGCGCAGGTGCCGGAGTTTCTGGCGCATATGCCGTCGGCGATTCGCAATGTGCTGGAATCGGGTGTGGCCACCGGAGGTATCTGTGCCCTGGTGCTGAACTGGTTCCTGCCGGAGAGCAAGGAACAGGCTTGAGCCTGGTGCTTGTCGGTTAGGCCATGGGGCTGCTGTGCAGCCCTTTCGCGACCCGAGGCCGCTCCTGCAGGGGGCGTGCAGGACATATGGACAGGTTGAAAGCCCGCGCCGCTTGCACAAGCGGGCGCGGGCTTTTTTGCTTTATCATGGCAGCATTCCTTTGCATGAGTTATCCATGAAATTCGCTATCGCGGTGTTCTCCCCGGCCCATGCGCCCTCCTCGCGGCGCGCTTTGCGCTATGCCGAGGCGGTGCTGGCCGGCGGGCATGAGATTGCCCGGCTGTTTTTCTATCAGGACGGGGTACACAGTGCCTCGGCCAACGTGGTCGCGCCCCAGGACGAAGTGGACGTGGCAGCCCAGTGGCGTGGCTTTATCGAGACCCATCAGCTGGACGCCGTGGTGTGCATCGCCGCCGCCCTGCGCCGTGGCGTGCTCGACGAGGCCGAGGCCAACCGCTACCAGCGCCCGGCCGTGAACCTGCCCAAGCCTTGGGAACTGTCCGGGCTTGGCCAGTTGCATGAGGCCGCTCAGCTTGCCGATCGGCTTGTCTGCTTTGGAGGTGACTGATATGGCCAAATCCTTGCTGATCATCAGCCGCCAGGCGCCGTGGAATGGCCCATCGGCGCGCGAGGCACTGGACATCGCCCTGGCCGGCGGCGCGTTCGACCTGCCGCTGGGCATGCTGTTCCTCGACGATGGCGTGTTCCAGCTTGCGACGGACCAGCGCCCCACCGCCGTACAACAGAAGAACCTGGCCGCCAACCTGCAGGCGCTGCCGATGTTCGGGGTCGAGGACCTCTACGCCTGCAGCCACAGCCTCGCCCGCCGTGGCCTGGCAACCGACACCCTGGCACTGCCGGTGCAGGTACTCGATGACGCAGCGCTGGCCGCGCTGATTGCCCGCTTCGACCAGGTGGTAACGCTCTGATGACAACCCTGCATGTAATTGCCCACTCCCCGTTCGGCGACGAGCGCCTGGCCAGCTGCCTGCGGCTGCTCGGTGGCGATGACGCCGTGCTGCTGTGCGGCGACGCCGTTTATGCCCTGCGCAACGGCAGCGAACCGTACCGCCAGCTGCAAGCTGCCGGCCTGGCCCAACGCCTGTTCGCCCTGGATGAGGATATCCAGGCCCGTGCGGTCGGCAATGACCTGGCCAAGGCCGTGGACTACGCCGGGTTCGTCGAACTGTCGCTGCACTACGACAAGGTCAACAGCTGGTTATGAGCACACTCGACGTAGGCGATCAGGCGATCGCCCTGGACAAGGACGGCTTTCTGGTCGACCTGGAAGACTGGTCCCCCGCCGCCGCCGAAGCGCTGGCCGCGCGGGAGCACATTGCACTGACTGCGGACCACTGGGAAATCCTCGAGCTGCTGCGTCAGTTCTACCAGGAATACCAGCTGTCCCCGGCCACTCGCCCGCTGATCAAGTACACGGCCCTGAAGCTGGGCCCGGAAAAGGGCAACAGCCCGCACCTGAACCGCCTGTTCAACGGCACTCCCGCCAAACTCGCCGCCAAGCTGGCGGGCCTGCCCAAGCCGACCAACTGCATATGAACGAACCACGCCCGCTTACCCTGGAAACCCCGGCCGAACACCCGTTCGCCGAATTTGTGCGCATTCTTGGCAAAGGCAAGCGCGGCGCGCGCGGCCTGACCCGCGAGGAGGCCCGCAGCGCCATGACCTTGCTGCTGGAAGGCAAAGTCGAGGATGCCCAGCTCGGTGCCTTCCTGATGCTGCTGCGGCACAAAGAGGAGAGCGCCGAGGAACTGGCCGGTTTTACCGAAGCGCTGCGTACACACCTGCAGGCCCCGGCCATCGCCGCGGACCTGGACTGGCCAACCTACGCCGGCAAGAAGCGCCACCTGCCCTGGTACCTGCTGGCGGCCAAATGCCTGGCCAGCAACGGCGTGCGCATCCTGATGCACGGCGGCGGTGCCCACACCACCGGGCGCATGTACACCGAGCAGTTGCTTGGCCTGCTGCAAATCCCGCTGTGTCGCGACTGGGCTGCCGTCGACAACGCCCTCGACCAGCACCAGCTGGCGTTCTTCCCGCTGCAAGACTGGGCGCCACAGTTGCAGCGCATGATCGACCTGCGCAACACCCTCGGCCTGCGCTCGCCCATCCACTCGCTGGCCCGGGTGCTCAACCCGCTGGGCGCACGCTGCGGCCTGCAGAGCATCTTCCACCCGGGTTACCAGGCAGTGCACCGTGAGGCCAGCCGCCTACTGGGCGACCATGCCGTGGTGATCAAGGGTGATGGCGGCGAGATCGAGGTGAACCCGGATGTCATCAGCCACCTTTACGGCACCACCGCGGGCGAAGCATGGGACGAAGAGTGGCCGGCGTTGAGCGAGCGCCGCCACGTGAAACCGCCGAGTCTGCAACCCGAGCATCTGCTCGCGTTCTGGCGCGGTGAGGTCGAAGACAGCTACGCCGACAAGGCCGTGATCGCTACCATGGCCCTTGCCTTGCGCGGGCTGGGGCAGGATCGGGAACAGGCGTTCGAGACCGCACGCAGCTACTGGAGCGGCCGAAACCGATCGATTTAACCGATCATAACCCCCGAGTCTTTGCGCTATTTGTTCGAACGATTTGGCCTAGACTGGGCTCCAACGACAAACAACTTTGTTCCAGGAGCTCAGTATGGGCCTTTTGATCGACGGTCGCTGGCATGACCAGTGGTATGAAAACGGCAAGGACGGCACGTTCAAACGCGAAAACGCCCAGTGCCGCAATTCGCTCCCCGCTCCCGAGGCGGGCCGTTATCACCTGTATGTGTCGCTGGCCTGCCCATGGGCTCACCGCACCCTGATCTTCCGCGCACTCAAGGGCCTGGAGCCGTTGATCGACGTGTCCGTGGTCAGCTGGCTGATGCAGGACCATGGCTGGACCTTCGACCAGCAGCAAGGCTCGACGGGCGACCACCTTGACGCCCTGCAGTACATGCACCAGCGCTACACCCAGGATGACCCGCACTACACTGGCCGTGTGACCGTGCCCGTGCTGTGGGACAAGAAAGAGAAGCGAATCGTCAACAACGAGTCGGCCGAGATCATCCGCATCTTCAACAGCGCCTTCAACGAGCTGACCGGCAACACCCTGGACCTGTACCCCGAGCCGCTGCGCCCGACCATCGAGGCGCTGAACGAGCGAATCTACCCTGCGGTGAACAACGGCGTGTACCGCGCAGGCTTCGCCACCACGCAGGAGGCCTACGAGGCAGCGTTTGACCAGGTATTCAACGAACTGGATTACCTGGAAGACTTGCTGGGCCGCAATCGATACCTGGCGGGCGAGTACCTGACCGAGGCCGATGTGCGACTGTTTACCACGCTGGTGCGCTTCGATGCCGTGTACCACGGGCATTTCAAGTGCAACCTGCGACGCCTGAGCGATTACCACAACCTTTCAAACTGGCTGCGCGAGCTTTACCAGTGGCCGGGCGTGGCGGGCACGGTGAACATGGAGCATATCCAGAAGCACTATTACATGAGCCACAAGACCATCAACCCGAACGGGATCGTGCCCAAGGGGCCGCTGCAAGACTTCAACGCACCGCATGATCGGGCGCGGTTGGTGGGCAAGGGAATCTCGCAGGGTTGAGATCGTCGGGGGCTGCTTTGCAGCCCCAACAATATCAGCTGTTCTGCGAACCTTCGAACCAGGCCAGCTTTTCACGCAGTTGCACCACCTCCCCCACAATCACCAGGGTCGGCGCATGCACTTCATGCCGGGCCACCAACTCCGGCAAATCTGCCAAGGTACCAGTGAACACCCGCTGATTACGTGTAGTCCCCTGCTGCACCAACGCCGCCGGAGTACTGGCCGCACGCCCATGCCGAATCAACTCGGCACAAATCGTCGGCAAACCCACCAGCCCCATGTAGAACACCAAGGTCTGTGCCGGCGCCACCAGGTCATCCCAAGGCAAATTACTGGTGCCATCTTTCAGGTGCCCAGTGACGAAACGTACCGACTGGGCATAGTCGCGATGGGTCAGCGGAATGCCGCCATAGGCGGAACAGCCGCTAGCCGCAGTAATCCCCGGCACCACCTGGAACGGGATACCCTGCTCGGCCAGCTCTTCGATCTCCTCGCCACCGCGGCCAAAGATGAACGGATCGCCACCCTTCAGGCGCAGCACACGCTTGCCCTGCTGGGCCAGGTCGACCAGCAGGCGGTTGATCTGGTCCTGCGGCACGGCGTGGTCGGCGCGGCGCTTGCCTACGTAGATCCGCTCGGCATCGCGACGGCACATCTCGATGATCGCGGGCGCAACCAAACGGTCGTACAGCACCACATCGGCCTGCTGCATGAGGCGCAAGGCACGGAAGGTCAACAAGTCCGGATCGCCCGGCCCCGCGCCCACCAGATACACCTCGCCACCCTGCTGCACCGGCGCGCCATCGACCATTGCCTGCAACAGGCGTTCGGCCTCGGCGCCCTGCCCGGCCAGCTGGCGCTCGGCAATCGGCCCCTGGAACACGGTTTCCCAGAAGCCCCGGCGCTGGTTGACGTCCGGGTACAAGGATTTGACCTTGTGGCGGAAGCGCGCTGCCAACCCGGCCAGCTCACCGTAGGCAGAGGGAACCCACGCCTCCAGTTTGGCGCGAATCAAGCGCGCCAGCACCGGGGCGTCGCCGCCACTGGAAACCGCAATCACCAACGGTGAACGGTCGACGATGGCGGGGAAAATAACCGTGCACAGGGCCGGTGCATCCACCACGTTGACCGGCAGGCTGAGAGCCTGGGCATCGGCCGACACCTGGGCGTTCAGCCCAGGGTCGTCGGTCGCCGCGATAACCAGCCGGCAACCGACCAGGTCGGCGGCCTGATAGCCACGCACCAGCACCTCACCGCCACCTTCCCTGGCCAATGCGGCCAACTGGCCGTCGACGTCCGGCGCCACCACGCGCAGCACGCTGCCGGCATCAGCCAGCAGCCGCGCCTTGCGCAAGGCGATTTCACCGCCGCCGACGACCAGCACACGGCCGCCCTGCAGCTTGTGGAACAGCGGCAGGTAATTCATTTAGCGGATGACCTCGACGCCGCCCATGTATGGCTTCAGCACTTCCGGTACCAGAATCGAACCGTCGGCCTGCTGGTAGTTTTCCAGCACGGCGACCAGGGTACGGCCTACGGCCAGGCCGGAGCCGTTGAGGGTGTGCACCAGCTCTGGCTTGCCGGTTTCCGGGTTGCGCCAACGCGCCTGCATGCGGCGCGCCTGGAAGTCGCCGCAGTTGGAGCACGAGCTGATTTCGCGGTATTTGTCCTGGCTCGGTACCCACACTTCCAGGTCGTAGGTTTTCACCGCGCCAAAGCCCATGTCGCCGGTGCACAGGGCCAGCACCCGGTACGGCAGCTCCAGCAGCTGCAGCACGCGCTCGGCATTGGCGGTCAGGCCTTCCAGCGCTTCCATCGACTTGGACGGCTCTACCACCTGCACCATCTCCACCTTGTCGAACTGGTGCTGGCGGATCATGCCGCGGGTGTCACGGCCCGACGCACCGGCTTCGCTGCGGAAGCACGGGGTGTGCGCGACGAGCTTCAGCGGCAGCTGCTTGGCGTCGAGGATTTCACCGGCCACCAGGTTGGTCAGCGACACTTCGGCGGTCGGGATCAGGTAGAAGTCAGCCTCACCTTCGCGGGTGATCTTGAACAGGTCTTCCTCGAACTTCGGCAGCTGACCGGTACCCTGCAGGGCCGGGGCCTGGACCAGGTACGGGGTGTAATGCTCCTCGTAGCCGTGCTCGCCGGTGTGCAGGTTGATCATGAACTGCGCCAGGGCGCGGTGCAGGCGGGCGATCGGGCCACGCAGCACGGCAAAGCGCGCGCCGGACAGCTTGGCGGCGGCTTCGAAGTCCAGGCCACCGCTGATTTCGCCGAGGGCGACGTGGTCCTTGATTTCGAAATCGAAGGCCTTCGGCGTGCCCCACTTGCGCACTTCGACGTTGTCATCTTCGCTGGCACCAACCGGTACGCTGGCGTCCGGCAGGTTGGGGATGGTCAGCAGGATGCCGTCCAGCTCCGCCTGAATCTCGTCCAGCTCGGTCTTGCCGGCGGCCAGCTCGTTGGCCATGCGCTCGACATCAGCCATCAGCGGCGCGATGTCCTCGCCCTTGGCCTTGGCCTGGCCGATGGATTTGGAGCGGGCGTTACGCTCGGCCTGCAGTTGCTCGGTGCGGGTCTGCACCGCCTTGCGGCGTTCTTCCAGTGATTCGATGCGCGCGACATCCAGGCTGAAGCCACGGGAGGCCAGGCGGTCCGCCACTTCCTGAAGTTGGCCGCGTAACAGTTTGGAATCGAGCATATCGTTCTCTCGTTATAGGTAGGTGTTGGTTCAGAATCGGGTCAGGGACAGGCCGGCCCATGTCGCGAGCAGGCCGCCCACCACGCTGATACCGGTATAGCCCAAAGCCAGGGGCACTTGCCCACTTTCGAGCAGGCGCACGGTATCGAGCGAGAAGGAGGAAAAGGTTGTAAGGCCACCCAGAAAGCCCACGATCAGCCCGGCACGCAGCTCGACCGGCACCATAGGCTTGTGCAGGAACAGGCCATAGAGCAGGCCGATCAGCAGGCAGCCGACCAGGTTGACCGCCAGCGTACCGAGATAGAAGTGCCGTGGCCAGTGAGTAGCTACCCAGTTGGTAGTGGCGAAACGCAGCAATGTACCGGCAATACCGCCCGCACTCACGGCCGCAACTAGTGCAATCACGGTTTTCTCCGCTGGCGGGGGCTGTTGCGGTCAAGCTCGGCCAGGTGGCGCAACTTCTCGCCAATCTTCAGCTCCAGGCCACGGGGCACCGGCTGATAGTACTGGCGCGGCTCGAGTTGATCGGGGAAGTAGTCTTCACCGGCCGCATAGGCATCAGGCTCGTCATGGGCATAGCGATATTCGTCGCCATAGCCCAGTTGCTTCATCAGCTTGGTGGGTGCGTTGCGCAGGTGCAGCGGCACTTCCAGCGACCCATGCTCCGCAGCTTCACGCAGGGCGGTCTTGAAGCCCACGTACACCGCGTTGCTCTTCGGTGCACAGGCAATGTAGGTGATGGCCTGGGCCACCGCCAGCTCGCCTTCGGGGCTGCCCAGGCGCTCTTGCACGTCCCAGGCTGCCAGGCACAGGCTGAGCGCGCGCGGGTCGGCGTTGCCGATGTCCTCGCTGGCCATGCGCACCACGCGGCGGGCGATGTACAGCGGGTCGCAGCCGCCGTCGAGCATGCGCGCAAACCAATACAAGGCGCCGTCGGGGTTGGAGCCGCGCACCGACTTGTGCAGCGCTGATATCTGGTCGTAGAACGCCTCGCCGCCCTTGTCGAAGCGCCGACGGCTGTCGCCCAGCAGGCTCTGCAGCATCTCGACATCTATCTCGCTGCCGTCTTCGGCCAGGTCCGAGGCGTTCTCGAGGAAGTTGAGCATGCGCCGGCCATCGCCATCGGCAGCGGCCATCAGCATCTTGAAGGCTTCGTCACCCACCCGCAGGTTGTGCTTGCCCAGGCCGCGCTCCTCGGTCAGCGCGCGGTTGACCAGCTTGCGCAGCGCGGCCTCGTCCAGGCTCTTGAGCACGTACACCCGCGCCCGCGACAACAAGGCGTTGTTCAGCTCGAACGAGGGGTTTTCGGTGGTGGCGCCGATGAACAGCAGCGTGCCGTCTTCCACATACGGCAGGAAGGCGTCCTGTTGCGACTTGTTGAAGCGGTGCACTTCATCGACGAACAGAATAGTGCGGCGGCCGTATTGGCCGGCCTGCTGCTTGGCCACCTCGACCGCCTGGCGGATCTCTTTGACCCCGGCCAGCACCGCCGACACGGTTTCAAAATGAGCATCGCAAAACTGCGCCAGCAGCCGCGCAAGGGTGGTCTTGCCCACCCCTGGCGGCCCCCAGAAGATCATCGAGTGCAGCGCACCCTGCTCCAGCGCCTCGCGCAGCGGTTTGCCGCGCGCCAGCAGGTGCTCCTGGCCGACGTACTCGTCCAGGTTGGACGGGCGCAGGCGGGCGGCCAGGGGCTGGGCGACGGGTTCGCTTCGAAACAGGTCCATGGCGAGCTCTGCTTACTCCTTGATCACATCCGCGCCTTTGGGAACGACGAAGGTGAACTGGTTGGCGGGCACCGGCTGGTTGGCCTTCACCCCGTTGAACAGGATATTGGTGCGCTGGCCGACGCTGTCGACCAGTTGCATGTCGTTGATCAACCCTTTGCGGAACGACACCCGCAGCGAGTCGAACAAGGTGTCCTTGGTCTTGGGCTTGAGGGTGAAGTCCATCACTTCGCCCTGCTCCTTGGAGGTGATGTCGAAGCTCTGGCTGATTTTCGACACATCACCGGACAGCAGCAGTGCCGGGGTCTGGTTCAGGCGCTGGTCGAGCTTCTTGATGGTGGCCTGTTCCAGGTCCGGGTCCCACAGGGTGACGTTCTTGCCGTCCGACACCACTACCTGCTCCTGCGGCGCATTGGTGTGCCAGTAGAACAGCCCCGGGCGCTTGACCGTCATCTTGCCCGAGGTTTCCTGCAGGCTGGTGCCATCGGCACCCAGGGTCAATTGAGAGAAGTTGGCCTCGATGGTTTGAGACTTTTCCAGCAACTGGGTCAGGCGTTGTACGTCTTGCTCACCGGCATAAGCAGTAACCGAGCCCAGGGTCAGGGCAGAAACCAACAGCATGCGAATCGCGCGCATGGGAATCCTCATCGAGCATTGAAAAGGCCTGGCGCCACCGTTGGCGCCCGGCAAGGTGTACATCAGTCGCGCGGGCCGCCCGGGGCAATCACTTCCCGCGAACCGTTGCTGTTCATGGGGGTAACCACGCCGGCCATTTCCATGGCTTCGATCATGCGGGCGGCGCGGTTGTAGCCGATCTTCAGCTTGCGCTGCACGGCCGAAATGGAGGCGCGGCGGCTTTCCAGCACGAACTGCACGGCCTCATCATACAGGGCGTCGCTTTCCGAATCATCGCTGTCGCCGCCACCGCCGCCTTCAAAGCCGCTGCCGGCCTCTTCGACGCCGTTGAGGATATCGTCGTTGTAGTCCGGGGCGCCGCGCTGCTTCCACGCTTCCACCACGCGGTGCACCTCATCGTCGGACACGAACGCACCGTGCACACGGATCGGCAGGCTGGTGCCCGGCGGCATGTACAGCATGTCACCGTGGCCCAGCAACTGCTCGGCGCCACCCTGGTCGATGATGGTGCGCGAGTCGATCTTGCTCGACACCTGGAACGCCATGCGGGTCGGGATGTTGGCCTTGATCAGGCCGGTGATCACGTCCACCGAGGGGCGCTGGGTCGCCAGGATCAGGTGGATACCCGCCGCCCGCGCCTTCTGCGCGATACGGGCGATCAGCTCTTCGACCTTCTTGCCGACGATCATCATCATGTCGGCGAATTCGTCCACCACCACCACGATGGTCGGCAGGGTCTTCAGCGCCGGCGGCTCGTCGTCCATGCTTTCGCGGCGGTACAGCGGGTCATGGATGATTTCACCGGCCTCCTGGGCATCCTTGACCTTGCGGTTGAAGCCGGCCAGGTTACGCACGCCCATGGCCGCCATCAGCTTGTAGCGCCGCTCCATCTCGGCCACGCTCCAGCGCAGCGCGTTGGCGGCGTCCTTCATGTCGGTGACCACCGGGCAGAGCAGGTGCGGGATGCCTTCGTAGATCGACAGTTCGAGCATCTTCGGGTCGATCATGATCAGCCGCGCGTCTTCCGGGCTGGACTTGAACAGGATCGACAGGATCATCGCGTTGACACCCACCGACTTACCGGAACCGGTGGTACCGGCCACCAGCAGGTGAGGCATCTTGGCCAGGTCGGTGATGACCGGCTTGCCGCCGATATCGTGGCCAAGGGCCAGGGTGACCGGCGATTTCTGCTCGTCGTACTGCGGCGTGGCCAGCACTTCGGAGAAGCGCACCATTTGCCGGTTTTCGTTGGGGATCTCGATACCCACGGTGGTCTTGCCGGGGATGACCTCGACCACGCGCACGCTGGTCACTGCAATTGAGCGCGCCAGGTCCTTGGCCAGGTTGGAGATGCGGCTGACCTTGACGCCCGCGGCCGGCTGGATTTCGTAGCGGGTAATCACCGGGCCGGGGTGGATGGAGTCCACCGCCACTTCCACGCCGAACTCCTTGAGCTTGATTTCCAGCAGTTGCCCGACACTCGCCAGCGATTCCGGCGAATACTCGATCTTCTTCTGCTCGGCCGGATCAAGGATGGAGATCGGCGGCAAGGTGCCCTCCACCGCGCTGTCGACGAACAGCGGCGCCTGCTTCTCCTTCATCACCCGCTTGCTCGGCTCCGGCGCCCTGGCCTGGGCAGGTGCCGGGGGCACGATGGTCGGTGCCGCAGGTTGCTCGCGCTGCACCATCGGCTCGCGGGCAAGGGTGGGCTCGCGCGGCACCACAGGCTCGCGTGCAAGGGTCGGCTCACGTGGTGCAGCAGGCTGGGCGGGGGCCTCTTCACGCTTGAAGATCCGCTCGCGCAATGGCGGTTTGGCCGGCTCGCGCTTCTCGGCGGCCGCTGCCGGCGCCTTGAACACCGGTTCATCCTCGCGCAATTGCGCTTCGAGGCGCTTGCGCTCGTTGCGTGCTTCCCACCAGCGGTTGGCCGCACCCTGTACCAGCTCGAACAGGTCGAGGGTGATCTTGCCGGTCATGTCCATCACCTTGAACCACGACAGGTCGGTGAACACGGTCAGGCCGAACAGGAACAAGGCGATGAACATCAGCGTGCTGCCCTGCACGTTCAGCAGGCTGCGCGCCAGTTCGCCCAGGCTCTCGCCCAACGCGCCACCGGCGGAAAACGGCAGGCTTGCCGGCGGATGGAAATGAATATGCGCCAGGGCAGCGCCCGACAGCACCAGGAACACCAGGCCGATCAGCCGCCAGGAGAACAGCCAGCCGCTCCAGTCCCAGGGCTGGTGGCGCTGGCGGAAAATCTGCCAGGTCTTGATCCCCAGCAGCAACGGGAAGATATAGGCGAAGTAGCCCAGCACCATGAACAGGATGTCGGCGAAGTAGGCGCCGGCACGCCCGGCGGCGTTCTGCACCTGGTCGATGTTGCTGGTGTGGCTGAAGCCCGGGTCGGATGTGTCGTAGGTCAGCAGCGCCATCCACAGGTACAGGCACAGGGCGCCGACAGCGATCAACGCACCTTCCTTGAGGCGATAATGCAGCTGCTGCCGCCACAGGGGCACAGGCAAGGGAGCTGGGGTTGCGGTGGATTTCTTCAAAACGCGTCTATTCCTGCGCGTGCTGCGCGTCCAATAGTGATCGGCCGGCGGTGCGGCCAATGAACCACTACTTTTAACATTACTGCCCGCCAGCCGCCATGGCGGCACGCCGTATGGGAGGTTGGCCGG
>NZ_JABMCW010000030.1:0-31474 GCF_013179705.1 Pseudomonas sp. CM25
TTTGCCGCCTATGCTGGAGAGAAGGCGCTTTCCCGGCGCTACGCTGAGTTAAATCTGACAGCGGTCACTTTGGAGGGTGATGCAGTCTTACACACCGGATTTGGTAATCACGTGACCTTGCCCATCGAAGTGGAGCGCAAGGCCAAGCGTCGTCAACGTGATCGAATGAAACTGGCATTGACGCTGGTGGCGGGTGCCTTGATCGGCATGGGTATCACCATTTTTGTTCACTGATGTCGCTGTCCCACCTGACATGCGCGGGAGAGGGCCCATGAACATCGTCAATATGATGTGGGCGGGTGGAACGCCGTACATGTCCATCCACAAAGTGCACCGGCAGGTGCTGTCGCACGCGGGCGCCGATGCGCGGATCAGTAACTGGCTGCTGCTGGGTAGCGGGCTCTGCTGCGGGCTTGGCTCGACCCGGGAGTGGCACATGCCGCCACGTGCCCTGAAAGGCCGACACCTTTGGCGCCTGCTGCGGCCGTGGCTGCGCATGCGCTTGCGCAAGGCGCTGGCCGAAGCCAAGGCAGAGATCGTGCTGCTCGATGGCATTGGCGTCGCACGGCTGGTGCTGCCGCTGTTGCAGAATATTCCCGGCGTACGGGCCAAGGTGCTGTTCCATGGCAAGACCCGGCTCAACGCCAGCGATGTGCGGCTGTTGCGCATGCTGGCGCCCGAGCGGCTGAGTATCGCGGCGGTGTCGCATACCCTGGCCGAGTCGCTGGAGCGCGACCTCGGCAGGCCGGTGCAGACGTTGCGCATGGCGCTTGACCCGCTGGCATTCGTCGAGCCGCTGCTGACTCGTGACATGGCCAGGCAGGTGCTGCGCTTGCCACAGGCAGCCGCAGTGATGCTGGGCGCAGTCGGGCGCCTGGTGGAAAGCAAAGGCTTCGAGATGCTGATCGAGGCATTCGCCAAGGCCAGTGCACGGCAACCGGGCCTGCAGTTGGCGATCATTGGTGAAGGCCCCCTGCATGCCTTGCTGCAGGAGCGTATCGAAGCGCTGGGCCTTGCAGGCCGGGTTCACCTGTGCGGCCACCGTGAAGACCTGCAGCAACTGTACCGAGCGTTCGACTGGCTACTGGTGCCTTCGCGTTCCGAAGGCCTGGGGCTGGTGGTGCAGGAGGCGGTCATGGCCGATGTGCCAGTGGTGTGCAGCGACCTGCCAGTGTTCCGCGAGCAGTTGGGTGACACCGGTGGCTACCTGCCCACTGCCGACCAGAGCGCCTGGGCCGAGGCGATCGCGCGCTGCGCGGCGCTCAGTGCTCCGGCGGTCGCCGCCAGGCAACGCCAGGCGCTGGCGCCTGAGCAGGCCTGGCAAGCGTTTTGTAATGGCTCGCAGAGCCTGCTGCGCAGCTGAGCCTCAGCGGGCCAGCAGGGCTGCCTCGAATGCGGCGAGGGGGAACTGGTCACCCAGGTTCTCCCGCTCGATATAGCGCACCATGTGCTGCACATTGCGACGAATCATGCGTGCCGAAAGCGGCGGGCGCAGGAAGCGCATGTCGGCCACGTCGATCAGGCCCAGGCGCTGGTCGGGGGTGACTACCACATTGCCTAGATGCAGCGAGCGGAAGTAAACCCCGCTACGGTGCAACTGACGGATCAGTTCGATCAGCCGGGGCAGGTAGATGTCCCAGCTGAAACCTTCATCGCGCGACATCTGCAGCAGCGTACGCCCTGGGAGCGGGCGATAAAGCACGGCGGTGCGGCCTGGCAGGTCGAGCTTGTGCTGGCTGATTACCTCGAGGGTGGGAATGCCCAATTGCGCCAGGCGTGCGGCATTATCGACAAAGCGCTGCGAGTACGGGCGCAGCAGCGCAGATGAAATCAGTCTTTTCCTACGAAAAACCTTAAGGAAATTTCCATCCTCGAGCAGGTAGACTTTGGCGCCATGGCTGTCTGCCTCAAGTACCTGTGCGCCGAGTGTCAGCTGATCGAAGTCGACCTGGGTGAGCCGGGAGCATTGCATGAATAGGGCCTTGTCGTCTGGCGAGCAAAATGACCGGCAATAATGCCGAAAATAATGCTGTAGCACCATGGATGGTGTTTTTGATTCATCGGGGGAAAGGATGTTGTATCAGAAAAGCTGGGCAAGAGCCTGGTTGGGGTTGGGTCTGGTCTGGTTCCTGGCTGCGATTGCCCTGGCGCCGAGCAACAAGGTTTATCAACAGGGGCTGGTGTTGTTCCTGTGGCTGCCGACGCTGCTCTTGGCGTGGTCGGCTCGCGACGTGCTGGCACAGGCCTGGAAGCGCCAGCCGGCGCTGTGGACAAGCGTGTTGCTGCTGCTGGCATGGAGCGGGGTCAGCCTGGTCTGGTCGCCTGCCGAAGATCCTGGGCGCGAAATCAAGCGTCTGCTCTATATCCTGGTATTCCTGCTGGCGTTCCCGTTGCTGGCCCAGGCTGGCCTGACGCGCATCCGCCAGCTGCTGCAGCTCGGCAGTGCATTGCTGGCGATTGCCGCGCTGGTGTCGGTCATCAACTTCTACGGGCTGCAGGAGATGCCATGGCGGCTCAGGCTGGCGGGTATCGGTGAAATATCCCACCCCATCCTGGGGGCGTATGTCATCGCTTCGGCTGTGCTGTTCCTGCTCTACCAGCCGCCTCGCCAGCGCGGCACGCAACTGGCGTGGCTGGCAGCACTGGCCTGCCTGGGGGCGTTCGTGATCCTCAGCCAGAGCCGTGGCGCGATTCTGGCTTTGGTGATTACCGTCGTGATCGCACCGCTGTGGTTCCGCGACCGCCACAGTAGGGTATTTTCCATCCTCGCTGTTTTCGCTACCGGCCTGGCGCTTTCCACGGTGTACGACCTGATTGCCGAGCGCGGTTCGTCCTACCGTCCGGAGATCTTCCATGCCGTACTCGACATGATTGCCGAACATCCCTGGACCGGGCTGGGTCTGGGGGCTGGCTACCATGTCAACGCAGCCGGCCAGCAGTTCGAGCATACTCACAACATGTTCACCCACGCCGCGGTGGAAATGGGCCTGCCCGGTATGCTGCTGTGGGTAGCCGTGTGGCTGTTTGCCCTGGCTGAAATCCTCCGCGCCCGCGCAACGTTGCTCGGCAAGCTCCTGCTTGGTTTCTGGGTGTACTCGACCTTGGCCATGCAGTTTGACGCCGCCAGCCTCACCGGAACACCGCGTGCCGAGTGGTTCATCAGTTGGCTGCCGGTGGGCCTTGCCATGTTGCTGCCATGGGGGCGTGCCGAAAATGGCGCCTGTGGTAAAATTTCCGGTTCAACCTGAACAGCGAGCTCGATAATGGCCGAAACACCGCGACCGGCGGAGCCCACCTCCAGCCTGAAGATCTACTTCCGGCTGCTGGGCTATGTGAAACCCTATGTCGGCATTTTCCTGCTGAGCATTGTCGGTTTCGTGATCTTTGCCTCGACCCAGCCAATGCTGGCCGGCATCCTCAAGTATTTCGTCGACGGGCTTAGCAATCCCGAGGCTGTGTTGTTCCCCAACGTGCCCTACCTGCGCGACCTGCAATTACTGCAGGCGGTGCCGCTGCTGATCATCCTGATTGCCGCGTGGCAGGGGCTTGGCTCTTTCCTGGGTAACTACTTTCTGGCCAAGGTGTCCTTGTGCCTGGTGCACGACCTGCGGGTGGAGCTGTTCAACAAGCTGCTGGTGCTGCCGAACCGCTACTTCGACAACCACAATTCCGGGCACCTGATTTCGCGCATCACCTTCAACGTGACCATGGTCACCGGTGCTGCCACCGATGCTATCAAGGTGGTGATTCGCGAAGGCCTGACCGTGGTGTTCCTGTTTGCCTACCTGCTGTGGATGAACTGGCACCTGACACTGGTGATGGTTGCCATCCTGCCGGTGATCGCCGTGATGGTCAGCGTCGCCAGCAAGAAATTCCGCAAGCAGAGCAAGAAGATCCAGGTGGCCATGGGGGACGTCACCCACGTCGCTTCGGAAACCATCCAGGGCTACCGCGTGGTCCGCAGCTTCGGTGGCGAGGCCTACGAGGAGCAGCGCTTCAGCAAGGCCAGCCAGAGCAACACCGACAAGCAGTTGCGCATGACCAAGACCGGCTCGCTGTACACGCCGATGCTCCAGCTGGTGATCTACAGCGCCATGGCCGCGTTGATGTTCCTGGTGCTGTTCCTGCGCGGTGAGTCCACCGCCGGCGACCTGGTGGCCTATATCACTGCCGCCGGCCTGCTGCCCAAGCCGATTCGCCAGTTGTCGGAAGTCAGTTCGACCATCCAGAAAGGCCTGGCCGGCGCGGAGAGCATCTTCGAGCAGCTGGACGAAGAGCCGGAAGTGGACACCGGCACCATCGAGAAGGAGCGGGTAGAAGGGCGCCTTGAAGTGCGTAACCTGAGCTTCACGTACCCGGGCACCGAGCGTGAAGTGCTGAGCGACATCAGCTTCACCGCCGAGCCCGGGCAGATGATCGCCCTGGTTGGCCGCTCCGGCAGCGGCAAGTCGACCCTGGCGGCACTGATCCCGCGCTTCTATCACCACGACCAAGGGCAGATTCTGCTGGACGGCGTGGAGATCGAGAACTATCGCCTGCGCAACCTGCGCCGCCACGTATCGCAGGTCACCCAGCACGTCACCCTGTTCAACGACACGGTAGCCAACAACATCGCTTACGGCGACCTGGCCGGCGCGCCGCGCGCAGATATCGAGGCCGCTGCGGCCGATGCCTACGCCAAGGAGTTTGTCGATCAGTTGCCGAAAGGCTTTGATACGGACGTCGGTGAAAACGGTGTGCTGCTTTCCGGTGGCCAGCGCCAGCGTCTGGCAATTGCGCGCGCGCTGTTGAAAAACGCGCCCTTGCTGATCCTCGATGAAGCCACCTCGGCGCTGGATACCGAGTCCGAGCGGCATATCCAGGCTGCCCTGGATCATGTGATGCAAGGCCGTACCACGCTGGTGATTGCGCACCGCTTGTCGACCATCGAGAAGGCCGATCAGATCCTGGTCATGGACCAGGGCCGTCTGGTCGAGCGCGGCACCCATGCCGAGCTGCTTGCAGCCAATGGCCATTATGCCCGCCTGCATGCCATGGGCCTGGATGAGCCGGCCAAGGCCGATATCACCTGAACCCTCCTTGATCGGGGCCGTGATGGCCCCCGATTGTCACGGGAATTTTCCGGGGATGATCTGGCCATAAAGCCGTCGTCTACCCTGTGCTAATATCCTGCCCCTGTTCATTATTTCCATATGGGTTGCCCATGAAGTTGTCCATGCCGCGTTTCGATCAAGCCCCGGTATTGGTGGTCGGCGATGTCATGCTCGACCGCTACTGGCATGGCGGTACTTCGCGTATTTCGCCTGAAGCGCCAGTCCCGGTGGTCAAGGTCGATCAAATCGAGGATCGCCCCGGCGGCGCGGCCAACGTTGCCTTGAACATCGCCGCGCTGGGTGCGCCGGCGTCGCTGATCGGTGTCACCGGCCAGGACGAGGCTGCCGACAGCCTCGCCAACAGCCTGCAGGCTGCCGGCGTACGCTCGGTCTTCCAGCGCATTGCGCACCAGCCGACCATCGTCAAGCTGCGGGTCATGAGCCGTCACCAGCAGCTGCTGCGCATTGATTTCGAAGAGCCGTTCGCCACCGACCCGCTGTCGCTGGGCGCCGAGGTTGACGGCCTGCTCGAGGGGGTCAAGGTGCTGGTCCTGTCCGACTATGGCAAGGGCGCACTGAAAAACCACCAGAGCCTGATCCAGGCGGCGCGGGCCAAAGGCATTCCGGTGTTGGCCGACCCCAAGGGCAAGGACTTCTCCATCTACCGTGGCGCCAGCCTGATCACGCCGAACCTCAGCGAGTTCGAGACCATCGTCGGCCGTTGCGCCGATGAAGCCGAGCTGGTTGCCAAGGGCCTGCAGCTGTTGCTGGACCTGGACCTGGGTGCCGTGCTGGTAACCCGCGGCGAGCACGGCATGACCCTGCTGCGCACGGGCCAGCCGGCCCTGCACCTGCCGGCGCGGGCGCGGGAAGTATTCGATGTCACCGGTGCCGGTGATACCGTCATCTCCACCCTTGCAGCAGCTATCGCCGCTGGCGAGGACCTGCCCCATGCGGTGGCCCTGGCCAACCTGGCGGCGGGTATCGTGGTCGGCAAGCTGGGTACGGCGGCCATCAGCGCCCCTGAACTGCGCCGGGCCATCCAGCGTGAAGAAGGCTCCGAGCGGGGTGTGCTGGGCCTGGAGCAGCTGCTGCTGGCCATCGATGATGCGCGCGCACACAAAGAGAAGATCGTCTTCACCAACGGTTGTTTCGACATCCTCCACGCTGGGCATGTCACCTACCTGGAGCAGGCGCGGGCCCAGGGTGATCGCCTGATCGTCGCGGTCAACGACGACGCCTCGGTCAGCCGCCTGAAGGGACCCGGCCGACCGATCAACAGTGTCGACCGGCGCATGGCTGTGCTGGCCGGCCTGGGCGCGGTGGACTGGGTGATCAGCTTCCCTGAGGCCACGCCGGAGAACCTGCTGAGCCAGGTCAAGCCGGATGTGCTGGTCAAGGGGGGCGACTATGGCATCGACCAGGTGGTGGGTGCCGATATCGTCAAGGGCTATGGCGGCACCGTGAAGGTGCTGGGGCTGGTCGAGAACAGCTCGACTACTGCCATTGTCGAGAAGATTCGCAAAAACTGATGCTTTTGGGCTGCTATGCCGCCCTTCGCGGGCATGCCCGCGAAGGGCGGCATAGCGGTCCCAGTTATTTATGCAGTGAAGTACGTGCCCGCTCCAGCAGTGCCCGGGCCTTGTCACCAAAGCGCTGCAAGTGCGACGCCCGCGCCCGCGTGCTTTCCACCAGCCCCTGCTGCTTCACCCAATCCTTCCAGCGCACCCGCTCGTCCGTCACCACCCAACCGTCCTGCCGCGCAAAACTTTCGGCCAGGTACAGCCCACGAGTGCTCGCCGGCACCAGCTCGTCTTTCTTCAGCGTATACAGCTCTGCCAGTGGCTGGCCGTCTTTGAGGGGCATCAGATACAGGTCCGGCCGTTTGCGGTTGAGCCGCGCTACAAGCTGGTTGCCCTCGAGCCGTTCATCGACGTGGAACAGGCTGAGCTTCTTGGCTTCCCGCGGTACCTGCAGGCGCATGTCATAGATCAGCTGCAACGAAGCGGTGGGCAGGTGCACATAAGCCCGCGGCCGCTCCAGTAGCATCAACCTGCCGCAGTGCACCGGCCGGGCGGCGCCGGACTGCGGGGCCAGCACGAAGTGCGGGTTTTCCCGGTAATGCAGGGCGGCAGCGTAGGGTACCGGTAGCCAGGTGTCGTTGAAGCGCCCACCCAGCCAGCCCTCGGGGGTTTCCAGCAGGCACTCCTCGGCTACTTCCTGCACGGCCGTATGCAGCGGCAGGTTGAGCTCCTGCGCTGGCACATAACCCGATATCAGTTTCAGAACCACGTCGCCGCGGTCTTGCCGACGTTGACGTACCAGTACCCAATAGTCGCGGTTCTGCCACTGCAGGGTGAGGCGCACCGACACACCCAGGTTGGCCAGTTCAACCACGAACCGTTGCGCGTCCGGCAGCTGGATGGCTTTGCGCCGCTGCTGGGTCTGGGCAAAGTTCAGCGGCATGCCGATGCTCTGGTAGATCAGGCCCTCGGGCGTGGCTTCTACATGCAGGGGCAGTGTCTTGAAGTTGCTCGGGTTCTTGCGGATCAGCGTTCGCGCCACGATGCTCCTCCTTGCCTCGGGTCAGTCTCCAGGCCCTTGAGCCAGGGGTAACTCAATGCCGGCCCAGGATACGGGCGACGGTGGCCACGTTGTGGGCCAGGTGCAACGGGTTGATGGTGCCGACGATAGCACTGCTGACGCCCGAGTGGGCGAACAGCAGTTCGAAGCTGGCTTGCACCGGGTCGACGCCCGGGGCGAGACAGACATGCCCGCTGGCCAAGGCTTTTTTCACCAGGATGGCCTTGCCGTGCTCGGCAGCGTAGTCCAGCACCGGGCGCTCTGCCTGCTCGTTGAGGTTGTAGGTGACCATGGCGCAGTCGCCCTGCTGCAGCGCCTTCAGGCCGCCGGCGACGGTCTTGCCGGACAGGCCAAAGCCGAGGATCTTGCCTTCCTGCTTGAGTGCAGCCAGGGTCTGGTACACCTCCTCGTGCTCGAGGATCGCCAGGTCATTGCCGTCGGAATGCACCAACACCAGTTCTATGCGGTCGGTCTCCAGGCGGCGCAGGCTGCGCTCCACCGAGCGGCGAGTATGGGCAGCGCTGAAGTCGAAGTGCGACTGGCCAGCGTCGAATTCTTCACCGACCTTGCTCACGATCACCCATTCGTCGCGCTGGCCGCGCAGCAGCGGGCCCAGGCGTTCTTCGCTGCGGCCATAGGCCGGCGCCGTGTCGATCAGGTTGATGCCCAGCTCGCGCGCCTGGGCCAGCAGCATGCGTGCTTCGTCATCGTCGGGAATGGTGAAGCCGGTGGGGTACTTCACGCCTTGGTCGCGACCGAGCTTGACCGTGCCCAGTCCCAGCGGCGAAACCTTGAGGCCAGTGCTGCCCAGGGGGCGGAGGAGGTTGTGCAGGGTTGGCAGGCTCATGGCAGCAATTGCTCCCAGGCCGGCACGCCCAGCGGTGGGCGTGGCAGGCCGGCCAAATCGGCCTGTGCCTGCGGGCGAATGCCGTCGCGCTGCAAATGGCTGATGACCCGGTCGCTGAAGTCCGGGGCCAGCGCGAGCTTGGTTGGCCAGCCGACAAGCAGGCGTTGCTGCTCGGCGAGGAAGGCGTTGTCCGGGCGTACCAGGCCCGATTGTGCCGGTTCGGCACGGTCGACTCGCAGGGTGGCCCAGCGCATCTGGCTCTGGTCGACCCATGGCAACAGGCTGGCGATTTCTTTCTGGGCTGCAGCAATTTGCGCGGCCGGCTCACGGGCAACACCCTCGGCTTCGGCCAGGTCGCCGCCCAGGTACCAGACCCACTGGCCATCGGCGGCCGGGTGGGTGGTAATCGTCACCCGTGGCTTGGGCCCGCCGCCCAGGCAGTGGGCGTACAGCGGTTTGAGGTTGGTGCCCTTGGCCATCACCATATGCAGCGGGCGGGTCTGCATGGCTGGCTGGTTCACGCCCAGGGCATGCAGCAGCGTTTCGGTGCCGGCGCCGGCGCTTAGCACGATGCGCTGGGCGCGGATGTCGCGGCCATCTACCCGCAGGCCGACCAGCTCGTCGCCTTCGCGCAGGGGTTCGACGTGCTCACCGGCCAGCAGGCTGTCACCCGCCAGCTCGGCCAGGTTGGCCAGCAGGGTGGGGACGTCGATCACCAGTTCCGCCAGGCGATAGACCTTGCCCTTGAACGCACGGTCTTGCAGCGCCGGCGGCAGTTGCTCACCTTTTACCTGGTCGACCCGGCCACGCACGGCCTTGCTGGCGAAGAAGCTGGTGAGGTTACCGGCCAGGGTGCCCGGCGACCACAGGTAGTGGGCATCGGACAGCAGGCGGGTGCTGCTCAGGTCCAGCTCGCCGCTGCCGCTCAACGCTTCGCGCCAGCGCCGCGGCATGTCGGCGATGGCTTCCGATGCACCGGTAAGGGCGCCGTGCAGGGCGTACTTGGTGCCGCCATGGATGATGCCCTGGGACTTGATGGTCTGTTCGCCGCCAAGGATGGCGCGCTCCACCAGCACTGTCGAGTAGCCCTGGCGACGCAGCCGGGCATTGAGCCAGAGGCCTGCGACCCCGGCGCCGACGATCAGTACGTCAGTGGAAATGGCGGATGGCATGGCGGTACCTCGAAGACTGGGACAGCTGGCAAGTATACAGGGTATCCCCAAGAGGGCCCTACCGCCGGCAAGCCAGCTCCCACAGGGTTCGCGCAGGCCGCCAGGTCAATGCTTTTCCTGTGGGAGCTTGGCTTGCCGGCGATGGGGCCCTCATGGAAAACCTCAATGCCCAGCCGTCTTCGAAAACAGCTGGATCACCACCACGCCACCCACGATCATGGCCATCCCCAGCATCGCCGGCACATCCAGCTTCTGCCCGTACACCACCAGCGCCGCCACGCTGATCAGCACGATACCCAGCCCCGACCAGATGGCATAGGCAATCCCCACCGGTATGCTGCGCACCACCAGGGTAAGCATCCAGAACGCAATGCCATAGCCCACCACCATCAGCAGCAGCGGCAACGGCGTGCTGAACCCTTTGACCGCCTTCATCGAGGCAGTGGCGATGACTTCGGCGCAGATGGCGATGGCGAGGTAGGTGTAGGCATTCATGGCAGGATCCTCCGGTAACTGGTCGGGCATTCTAGAGGTTGGCCGGATGCGGTAAAGTCATTACCTATCTATACGGGAGATAGGTCGATGGCCGAGCAGTGGAATCTCGAACAACTGCGTACCTTTATGCGCGTCGCCGAATTGCGCTCGTTTTCGGCCGTGGCCCGTGAGCAGCGCAAGGCCCAGTCGGCCATCAGCAATGCCATCGCCCTGCTCGAAACCGACCTTGGGGTAACCCTGTTCGATCGCAGCAGTGGTCGGCAACCGAAGCTGACCGATAACGGCAGCGCGCTGCTGGAGGATGCCCGCGAACTGTTGCGACAGTGCGAACGTCTGGACGGGCGCGCCCTGGCATTGATGCGCGGGCAGGAGGCCTTGCTGCGAGTGGCCCAGGACGAAGCCATGCCCTACCAGCCAGTCATCGACAGCCTCGACGAGCTTGCCAGCCATTACCCATTCCTGGAAGTGCAACTGGCCAGCGGCGCCCAAGGCGATGTGGCGCGCAAGCTGGTGGAGCGGCGCGCTGATCTGGGCCTGTTCTTTCACCACGAAAGCATCCCTGCTTCGTTGGAGCGACGTGCCCTGGGCAGCGTGGAAATGGTCACGGTGTGTGCGGCCGGCCACCCGCTTGCCGGCGAACCCCGGGTCACCCGCCAGCAGCTGGCCCGCCACCGTCAGTTGCTGATTACACCGCAACAAAGCGGCTACCCGGGCGGTGAGGCGATCAGCCCGCAGGTGTGGCGTGCAGACAGCTTCTACGCCATGGCCGAACTGCTGATGCGCGGGCTGGGCTGGGCCTGGCTGCCACGGCACGTGGTGCAGTACCCGACCTATCAGGCGCACATGGTCGAGCTGGACAGCGAATGGCGCCCGCCGGCACTGGTGGCAGAGCTGGCCTGGCGCCGTGATGAACCGCTGGGCCCGGCCGCGCAGTGGCTGGCCGAGCGCTTTGCAGTGCACCTGCGCGCGATCGGGTAAACTCCGCTGCCATGAACAGAACACTTTATACCTTGCTGTTTCACCTGGGCCTGCCGCTGGTTGCGCTGCGCCTGTTCCTGCGCGCGCGCAAGGCTCCAGCCTATGGCAAACGGATTGGCGAACGCTTTGCTCTGCAGCTGCCGGCCATGCGCCAGGGCGGTATATGGGTGCACGCAGTGTCGGTTGGCGAGAGTATTGCTGCCGCGCCGATGGTGCGTGCCTTGCTCAAGGCCTACCCGGAGCTGCCGATCACGCTTACCTGCATGACCCCAACGGGTTCCGAGCGCATTCGCAGCATGTTTGCCGATGAACCGCGCGTTCAGCACTGCTACCTGCCCTACGACCTGCCTTGGGCTGCGGGGCGTTTCCTTGATCATGTGCAGCCGAAGCTGGGCATCATCATGGAAACCGAACTATGGCCCAACCACATTCATCAATGCGCCCGGCGCGGCATCCCGGTGGCCTTGGCCAATGCTCGGCTGTCCGAGCGCTCGGCACGTGGTTATGCCCGTTTCGCCAACCTGACCCGGCCGATGCTCGCCGAGATGAGCCTGATTGCGGTACAGACCGAAACCGAAGCGCAGCGCTTCCGCGACCTGGGTGCTCGCCCGGAAAGCGTGCAGGTGACAGGATCGATCAAGTTCGACTTGAAGGTAGACGAACAACTGCTGCCGCGCGCTCGCCACTTGCGCGAGCAGTGGGGCGCCTTGCAGCGCCCGGTGTGGATCGCGGCCAGTACCCACGAGGGTGAAGACGCGTTGATCCTGCAGGCCCATCGCCAGTTGCTGCAGCTGCACGGGGATGCGCTGCTGGTGCTGGTCCCGCGCCACCCTGAGCGGTTCCCTGCGGTGCATGCGTTGTGCAGCCAGCAGTTCGCCACGGTACGGCGCTCTGCCGGTACCCCTGTAGATGCCCAGACCCAGGTGCTACTGGGCGACACCATGGGCGAGTTGCTGTTCCTCTACGCACTGGCGGACATCGCCTTCGTCGGTGGCAGCCTGGTCGCCACCGGTGGCCATAATCCCTTGGAGCCTGCGGCATTGGCCTTGCCCGTGATCATGGGCCCGCACGTTTTCAACTTCCTCGAGATCAGCGCAATGCTGCGCGAGGCGGGGGCGTTGCAGCAGGTGGACGATGCTGACGGGTTGGCCGGGGCTGTGCGCCGCCTGGTGGAGTTGCCACAGGATGCTCAGCGCATGGGCGAGGCGGGCAGGGCGGTGATGCGTGCCAACCAAGGGGCGCTGGAGCGGTTGTTGACAGGGCTTGGCCGTTATCTGACCTGATATTTTTGCCAGTTTTCGCGCACCTGCGTTTGCTCTAGCGTTAAGCCTCCCCTGGTGATGGAGGCTGCGCCAATGTTCCACGATCATACGGACTTCAATAGCGCGAACTGGAATGGTTGGCAGACGGACCTTGGCGATGAGCAGTTGGGGCTGGTTGCCGATGAGGGCGGTTTCTATCTCAACTACACGGTGCCGGACAGCAGCGAGGCGTCGCGCGTACTGCTGAGCAAGGTTTTCGGCAGGCTACAGCCAGGAAAAGACTATGTATTGAGCGTACGTCTGAGTCGCGGCAAGGAAGTGGGCACAGGCAGCCAGCACGTGCGCTTCTGTATTGATGGCGTCGCGTACGATCGTTGGGAAATCGAGCGCGATGAATGGCAGCGATTCGTGCTGAGATTCAAGGCCAGCAAACAAATCCACACCGTCGAACTTCGCTATGAGTACGAAGCCTATTCAAGTGTCAGTGGTGGCAACTTTGTGCTGGACGACCTGAATCTGTATTGCACTGATGGCCCCGAGCAGGAGGTCGATCGGACGGATTTTGATACCGATGACTGGAACGGCTGGGAGCGAGAAACGAATGGGCTCAAGCTCACTCGCATTGCTCTGCCTGACAAACAATATGGGTTGGGCTTCGACGAGCCAAGCAATTTTTTGGGAGGGCTGATCAGGAAAAGCTATGCGTTGAAACCTGGCGCCAAGTACGAACTCCGTGCCAAGGCGCGGTTGGGTAAGCTCAAGGTAGCAACCGTTACTGTTCTTACACAGGGTGGTATAGAACAGGAGGTGAACTCGGTAAGTTGGCAGGCCTTGGCATGGCCTTTTATCGCATCCACTCCTTCCTGGTGGGATAGATTGCTCATGTGGGTGGGATTAACCCAGTCGGCTGTTAATCAGAAAATTGGGCTGTCCGGCAGGAACAAACCCACTTTTCGCGCAGCAGGGTTGTTAATTGATGATTTAAGTGTCTATGAGGTATTTGACGACACTACCGACTTTGTCGATAAGAATTACAATGGATGGCAGCTGAATCCTGAGACAACTGATCGGGTAGATCTAGTCCAGGAAAATGGCGAGGGTTATGTACTAAACTTTCCGACTCATCCAAATTTCACCCATCACGGAATCATTCTGTCAAAAATTTATCGTGGCCTTGCATCTGGCGTGAAGTTCGAGTTCACGATTCGCGTAAGATCAAACAACGCTATCAACGAGGCACGTCTATCAGTGAGCAATGGCACGGAATTCATAATCGACGAAACATGGCTCAATCATCAAGACTGGCGCGAGTACCGGGGGATCTTCGAGGCGCGGGGAGAAGAGCTGCGCGTTGATATCAGCAATTCCAATCCCGCGAGCGTTGGCAATGACTACAGATTCTCTACGTTACGTTGCGTTTCTATAGACAACTGATGCCATGACGGCACGGGCCTGTACGGCCCGTGCCCGCCCGGTCACGGCCTGCGTTCAAAATTCTTTGCCGCTGCCGCGGCCAGGTCCGGCGGCAAGAAGTCCTTGTCGGGGTTGTAGTCGGCCTTCAGGTACCGCCCCAGGTCCTGCAAGTCCTGCGGGCTCAGTGTGCCGGCCGCCTGCTTCAGGCTCAGGTTGTCGAGAATGTAGTCATAGCGGCTGTTGTTGTAATCCCTCACCGAGGTGTAAAGCTGGCGCTGTGCATCGAGCACGTCGACGATGTTGCGTGTACCCACCTGATAGCCGATTTCAGTGGCCTCCAGTGCGCTCTGGTTGGAAATGATCGACTGTTTGCGTGCCTGTACCTGCTCCACGTCGGTGTTCACCGCGCGGTGCAGGTTGCGGGTGTTTTCCACCACCTGGCGGCGCAGGCTCTCGCGCTGTTGCTCGCTCTGGCTCAGGCGCTGGTAGGCCTCGCGAACCTGGGAGCTGGTCAGGCCGCCGCTGTATATCGGGATATTCAACTGCAGGCCGACACTGGTCTGCTCGACATCGCCGCTGTAGCGCACCCCCAGCTGCGACGGGTTGGTGAAGCCGAGGCTGTCGTTGTCACCCTTCTGGTACTTGGCGACTGCGTCCAGGGTTGGCGCGTGGCCGGCCTTGCGCTGGCGCAGGGTCTCTTCGGCGGCAGAAACGGCGTAGTTGGTCGCCAGCAGGTTGAGGTTCTGGCGCCCGGCAGTTTCGACCCAGGCCTTGGCGTCGTTGGGCGTAGGCACCCGGATCGGCAAAGTATGCACCACGCCCTGGATCGACGAATACTCACGGTTGGTCAGGGTCACCAGTGCTTCGAAGGCATCCTGCACCTGGCGCTCGGCAATGATCCGGTTGGCGCGTGCCGTGTCGTAGCTGGCCTGCGATTGCAGCACATCGGTCTTGTCCGACAGGCCCACATCGAAACGCTCGTTCGACTGGTCCAGCTGGCGCTTGAAGGCCGCTTCTTCAGCCTTGGTCGCGGCCAGGTTGTCCTGGGCGCGGAGCACGGCGAAGTAGTTCTGCGCGGTCTGCAGGATCAGGTTCTGCTCGGTGGCCGACAGCTCCAGCGCCGCCTGTTCGTTGACGGCTTCGGCAGCCTGCAACTGGAACCAGCGATCGGCGCGGAAGATAGGCTGGGCCAGGGTAGCGCTCCAGGAATTGCCGCTGCGGTTGGAGGTGATCGACGGTTCGTCCAGCTTGGTGCGGGTGTTCATCATTTCGGCACCGGCCGACAGGTTGGGCAGCAAACCGGCGCGGGCCTGCGGCACCACTTCGCGGCGTGCGCCATAGTCGGCGCGGGCGGCGGCCAGGTCGGCGTTGTTGTCCACCGCCTCCTGGTAGACGCTGACCAGGTCGGTCTTCACCGTTTGGGGCACGTCCGCTGCCCAGGCCACTCCGTTGGACGCACAAGACACGGCTATCGCCAGTGAGAGTTTGCGCAGCATAGAGGCAATCCTTGTACGAAATTTAATTACTGAACTGTTGAGTATCGAGCGATGCGCCAGTGTAGTGCCATGCGCCCCCGGCAACAATCGCTCGGTACGCCTTTCATCATCCGCGCATTTACCCGCTTGGCTTTGCCGACCACTCCAGTCTAGACTGCGCGTGTTCTTGTCGGGGTGCCTTGAATCAAAGGCTGAGATCGCAGAGGTGCGGATCCCGTTGAACCTGATCAGGTTAGCGCCTGCGTAGGGAACAAGATTGCTCGCCTTCCCGGGGAGCCTCTTGTGCCAGGTCCGGGATTGTCACAGCTGCATGCAGCTTTCAGGCACCCCCATATCCGGCACTGCACCCGTCAAGGGCTGCGTCCGCGTCTTTCAGGTTCATCCCCGACATTCCACTGCTAGGAAGCCGTCTGGAGAGCCTGTGATGAGCAAACAAGAAAAAGCGATCAACCTCAGCGAATCGGCACAAGTCGATCAGCAATCCGTGCAACCGTTCCCGCGTTCGCGCAAGGTCTATGTCGAAGGCTCGCGCCCGGACATTCGCGTACCCATGCGCGAAATCAGCCTGGACGATACGCCGACCGATTTCGGTGGCGAGACCAACGCCCCGGTGCTGGTCTACGACACGTCCGGCCCGTACACCGACCCTGATGTGATCATCGACGTGCGCAAGGGCCTGGCCGACGTGCGTTCGGCCTGGATCGACGACCGCGGGGACACCGAGCGCCTGGGCGGCCTGAGCTCCGACTTTGGCCAGCAGCGCCTGAACGATGCCGACCTGGCCAAGCTGCGCTTCGCCCATGTGCGCAACCCGCGCCGCGCGAAGGCCGGTGCCAACGTCTCGCAGATGCACTATGCCCGTCAGGGCATCATCACCGCCGAGATGGAATACGTGGCCATCCGTGAAAACATGAAGCTGCAGGAGGCCCGCGCCGCAGGCCTGCTGAACGATCAGCATGCCGGCCACAGCTTCGGTGCCAACATTGCGAAAGAAATCACCGCCGAATTCGTGCGTGAGGAAATCGCCCGTGGTCGGGCGATCATCCCGGCCAACATCAACCACCCGGAAGTGGAGCCGATGATCATCGGCCGCAACTTCCTGGTGAAGATCAACGGCAATATCGGCAACAGCGCCCTGGGCTCCTCGATCGAGGAAGAAGTGGCCAAGCTGACCTGGGGCATCCGCTGGGGTTCGGACACGGTCATGGACTTGTCCACCGGCAAGCATATCCATGAAACCCGCGAATGGATCATCCGCAACTCGCCGGTGCCGATCGGTACGGTGCCGATCTACCAGGCCCTGGAAAAAGTCAACGGTGTGGCCGAGGACCTGACCTGGGAGCTGCTCCGCGACACCCTGATCGAGCAGGCCGAGCAGGGCGTGGACTACTTCACCATCCACGCTGGTGTGTTGCTGCGCTATGTGCCGCTGACCGCCAAGCGCGTCACCGGCATCGTCAGCCGTGGTGGCTCGATCATGGCCAAGTGGTGCCTGGCGCACCACAAGGAAAACTTCCTGTACACCCACTTCGACGAAATCTGCGAAATCATGAAGGCCTACGACGTCAGCTTCTCGCTGGGCGACGGCCTGCGCCCTGGCTCGATTGCCGACGCCAACGACGCCGCACAGTTCGGTGAGCTGGAAACCCTCGGCGAGCTGACCAAGATCGCCTGGAAGCACGATGTGCAGTGCATGATCGAAGGCCCCGGCCACGTGCCGATGCAGCTGATCAAGGAGAACATGGACAAGCAGCTGGAGTGCTGCGACGAGGCGCCGTTCTACACCCTCGGCCCGCTGACCACCGACATCGCCCCGGGCTATGACCACATCACCTCGGGCATTGGTGCGGCGATGATCGGCTGGTTCGGTTGCGCCATGCTGTGCTACGTCACGCCCAAGGAGCACCTGGGCCTGCCGAACAAGGACGACGTCAAGACCGGCATCATCACCTACAAGATCGCTGCACATGCCGCCGACCTTGCCAAGGGCCACCCGGGCGCGCAGATTCGCGATAACGCCTTGTCCAAGGCGCGTTTCGAATTCCGTTGGGAAGACCAGTTCAACCTGGGCCTGGACCCGGACACCGCGCGTGCCTTCCACGACGAAACCTTGCCGAAGGAATCGGCCAAGGTCGCGCACTTCTGCTCGATGTGCGGGCCGAAGTTCTGCTCGATGAAGATCACCCAGGAAGTCCGTGAGTACGCCGCCAAGATCGAAGCCGTCGACGTCACGGCCGAGCAAGGCATGCGCGAGCAGGCCGAGCGGTTCCGCCAGACAGGCAGCCAGCTGTACCACAAAGTCTAAACCGCTGCGCTGCCCCTTGTAGGAGCGGCCTTGTGTCGCGATGGGCTGCGAAGCGGCCCCGGCAATTTCAGCTGTGAAGCTGAAAACCTGGGGCCGCTCTGCGGCCCTTTCGCGAGACAAGGCCGCTCCTACAGCGACCGCGTACATTCCAATACTTTGCCGAGTATCAACAAGCATGACCACGCCTAGCCAGTTTTCCCCCGACCACCCGGTCCCCACCCACCAGCGCATCTTCGGCGCCCGCGACCTGTTCTCGCTATGGTTCTCCCTGGGCATCGGCCTGATGGTGCTGCAGGTCGGCGCCATGCTGGCGCCGGGCCTTGGCCTCGCCGGCGCAGTGCTGGCCATCGCTCTGGGTACTGGTGTCGGCGTGCTGCTGCTGGGCGCCGCCGGCGTCATCGGCAGCGATACTGGCCTTTCTGCCATGGGCACCCTGAAACTCAGCCTGGGCGGCCATGGCGCGCGCCTGCCGGCGCTGCTCAACCTGCTGCAACTGGTGGGCTGGGGCGCGTTCGAGATCATTGTCATGCGCGATGCCGCCAGCCTGCTGGGTGCGCGCGCGTTCGGCGCAGAAAGCGCCTGGAACAGCCCGATGCTCTGGACCCTGTGCTTCGGCGCCCTGGCCACCCTGTTGGCGGTCAGCGGCCCGCTGGCGTTTGTGCGCAAGGTGCTGCGGGCCTGGGGCATCTGGGTGCTGCTGGGCGCTTGCCTGTGGCTGACCTGGAACCTGTTCGCCAAGGCCGACCTGGCGCAGTTGTGGAGCCGTGCGGGGGACGGTTCGATGTCGCTGGCCGTGGGCTTCGACATCGTCATCGCCATGCCGCTGTCCTGGCTACCGCTGATCGCCGACTACTCGCGTTTCGCCCGCAACGGCAAGCATGTGTTCGGCGGCACGGTGATCGGCTATTTCATCGGCAACACCTGGCTGATGAGCCTGGGTGTGGCCTACACCCTGGCCTTTGCCGCCAATGGCGAGGTCAATGCCTTGCTGCTGGCACTGGCGGGCGCCGGCATGGGCATTCCGCTGCTGCTTATCCTGCTCGACGAGTCGGAAAAGGCCTTTGCCGATATCCATTCGGCAGCGGTTTCCACCGGTGTGCTGTTGCCGCTGAAGGTCGAGCACCTGGCGCTGGCCATCGGCGTGCTGTGCACCCTGATTGCCTTGTTGGCGCCACTGGCACAGTACGAGAATTTCCTGTTGCTGATCGGGTCGGTGTTCGCGCCGTTGTTCGGCGTAGTGCTGATGGACCATTACGTGGTCCGTCGCCGCCGCCTGCCGGCACAGGTGGGTGGCTTGCACTGGCAGGCGCTGCTGGCCTGGGCGGTGGGCGTTGTGGCTTACCATGTGATTGCCGCGCAGGCACCTGACCTGGGGGCGACCCTGCCGGCATTGGTGCTGGCAGGGCTACTGCACGGGCTGCTGAGCTTCAGCCGCGGCCGGGAAACAGCTCAGGCTTGAGCACGCCGTTCAGGCGCGGGTAGGGGATTTTCAGCTCCACGTGGCCCATGGAGTAGGGCGCGATAGCATAGACCTCGTACTTGACCACCACCGCGCCGTACGTCAGGGCGACGTGCGGCGACTGCTTGAATGGCCAGGTCTTGACGAACTCGGCGTCCTTGTCCATGCCTACACTGATCAGCCAGGCGCGGTGCGACTCCTCGACGGTTTTCCAGAAGGTGTCCTCCTGGCCTGGCACCAGCATGTCCTGCAAGGTCAACACCTTGTCCAGCTTGCGCGAATAGTTGATGAAGCCACGCCCGGGCATGCCGTGGGCGCCGCCGCTGTCCAGGTAGCTGGACAACTCGATGATCACCAGCCCGTCATGCTGTTCGCGTACCTTGGCTTGCAGGTAGCTGCTGTTACGTTTGTCGGCACTGGCCAGGTATTGCTGTTCATAGGCCTGCAGGGTGCTTGGCGCGGTGCCATGCTGATTGTCTTCGGTCAGCTGCAGCAGGCGCTTTTCGACGATGCCATCAAGTTTGGGCAGGGCCGGGAAATGGATCATGTCGATGTTCACCAGCGGGCAGTCGCTCTCGCTGCAGCCAGGTTTGACATGCTCCCAGGCGTCGCGCTTGACCTCCAGCGGGGCCCGGTGGCTTGGCGTGAACAGGCTTTGGCAGGCGCCAAGGGCGAGTGCCAGCACGGCCACGGAAGTCAGTTTGACAAGTGTCATGATGATCCTTGCAGAACAGGGAAAAGTCGGCCTTTGACCGTCTGCGCGGCCTTCAGTTCGCCACTAAGCTAACAGAGTGAAGACGTGCTGTAACGAGTGTGCGAACGGTTGCCAGAAAGGGGTGAAACCGACAGGCGTGCAGAGTAGGATGGCGCGAAGCGGTATTTGAGGTAATGAGGGTTTCCATGTCAGACGCGTTCAATTCAGTGCCCAAGGGCTTCGAGATCATCGAGCGGGCCAATTGCTTCCAGGGCTTCTACAAGCTCGACAGGCTGCGCCTGCGCCATGAACTTTTTGCCGGGGGCATGGGCCGCGAGATCAGCCGCGAACTGTTCGTGCGCCATGACGCGGTGTGCGTGCTGCCTTATGACCCGCAGCGCGATGAAGTGGTGCTGATCGAGCAGTTCCGTGTCGGTGCCCTGGGCAAGGTCGACAACCCCTGGTTGATCGAGATGGTCGCCGGCCTGATCGACAAGGACGAGCAACCCGAAGACGTCGCCCACCGCGAAGCCGACGAAGAAGCCGGCCTGACCTTCAGTGCCCTGTGGCCGATGACCCGCTATTTCCCCTCGCCCGGCGGCAGTGACGAATACGTCCATCTGTTCCTTGGCCGCTGCAGCAGCGAGGGTGCCGGTGGCCTGCATGGCCTGGAAGAAGAGGGCGAAGACATCCGTGTGCGCGTGTGGTCGTTCGAGGATGCCCTGCAGGCGGTGCGCGATGGGCGCATCTGCAACGCGGCAACCATCATCGGCCTGCAATGGCTGGCGCTGAACCGTGACGAAGTACGAGGTATGTGGAAGTGAACCTGCTGCGCGAGCGCTATCGAGTCGACCTGGTCGGGCTGCAGGCAGCCTGCGAGGCCAACTACGCCCGGCTGATGCGCCTGTTGCCCGACATGCGCACCACCCAGAGCTCGCGCCGCATCGGCATGACCCAGGGCGACCAGATGCTCGGCGTGCTGGTGCTCGACGTGGTGCTGGCCTGCCCGTACACCACCACCTTGCACGTGCGCCAGGAGCACAGCCTGCCGTGGTTGCCGGTACCGCATCTGGAAGTGCAGGTTTACCACGATGCACGCATGGCCGAAGTGATCAGCGCCCAACATGCCCGGCGCCTGCGCAGCATCTACCCCTATCCCAATGCAGGCATGCACCAGCCGGATGAAAAGGCCCAGCTCAACCTGTTCCTCGGTGAATGGCTGAGCCACTGCCTGGCCTGCGGGCACGAACTGGCAAGCGTTCGCTGAATTGTGACGTGGGTGGCTTGCGGGTGTTTGCTCGCAAGCATTCCACGGCCATAATTGCTGCTGAATCCGTTCGAGGAGACGGCCGTTGCCGCAGCCAGACCAATCGCGCCCCGTGCATGTGGTGCAACTGACCGATGCCCACCTGTTCGCCGACCCGGCTGGCAGCATGCTGGGCCTCAATACCCGTGACAGCCTGCGCCATGTGGTCGCCCAGGTGCGCCGCGAGCAACCGCTTGTCGACCTGCTGTTGTGCACTGGCGATCTGTCGCAGGATGCCAGCGTGGCGTCTTATGAAGCATTTCGCGAGCTGACCGCGCCGTTTGGCGTGCCCACCCGTTGGCTGCCGGGCAACCATGACGAGGCCCAGGTCATGGCGCAGGTGGCGCCGGAGTTGGTCCAGGCTGTGACCGATATTGCCGGGTGGCGCATCATCATGCTCAACACGGCGGTGCACGGGGCGCCGCACGGTTTTCTCCAAGAGGATCAGCTGGCGACGCTGGAGTCGGCCCTCAAGGGGGCGGGCGAGCGGCATTGCCTGGTGTGTTTCCATCATCAGCCTGTGGATATCGGCTGTGCCTGGATTGCACCGATCGGCTTGCGCAATGCCCAGGCAATGTTCGCTGTCGTCGAGCGTTATCCGCAGGTGCGGGCGTTGCTGTGGGGGCATGTGCATCAGCCGTGGGATGAAGTGCGAAACGGCCGGCGTCTGCTGGCCACGCCTTCGACCTGCATCCAGTTCGCGGCGCGCAGCGAGGAATTTCAGGTGAGCGAGGAGCAGCCTGGGTATCGCTGGTTGCGCCTGCATGCCGACGGGCGGCTGGACACCGGGGTGGAACGGGCGCTGGATTTTGCGGTGAAGCTGGACTTCGACAGCCCGGGGTATTGAAGAATGGGGCTGCTGCGCAGCCCATCGCCGGCAAGCCAGCTCCCACATCTGCCGCGCCGGCCTCAGACCCTGTGCTGCCTGCCTGAGGCCAACGCGGTAGGTGTGGGAGCTGGCTTGCCGGCGATGGGGCGCGCAGCGGCCCCGGCTTTCTGGAAGAAATTGTTGCGAAACCCGTGACACTGCGTCAAAACCCGTCGAACGCGATACACTGCGCGTCCCTGCGCCGGCATCACCAGGCGCGAAGCCACAGACTCCGGGGGCAGCATGTCGGGTTCCATCCTCTATATCCATGGCTTCAACAGCTCGCCGCTTTCGACCAAGGCGCGCCAGCTCGAGGCTGTGATGCAGCAGCTGGGCTTGTCGGCCCAACTGCGCCTGCCGGCGTTGCACCATCACCCGCGGCAGGCCATTGCCCAGCTGGAAGCGGCGATCGCCGAGCTGGGCGCGCCATTACTGGTGGGCAGTTCGCTCGGCGGCTACTATGCCACTCATCTGGCAGAGCGCTTTGGCCTCAAGGCCCTGCTGGTCAACCCGGCGGTAACGCCGCACAAGCATTTCGACGGCTACCTGGGTACCCAGCGCAATCACTACAGCGGTGAAACCTGGGAGCTGACCCACGATCACGTGCAGGCCCTGGCCGAGCTGGAAGTACCAGCCCCGGCGGACGCCAGCCGCTATCAAGTGTGGCTGCAGACCGCCGATGAAACCCTGGACTACCGCCATGCCGAGCACTATTACCGTGCCTGTGCCCTGCGCATCCAGGCCGGGGGCGATCACAGCTTCCAGGGCTTTGCCGAGCGCCTGCCGGCACTGCTGGCCTTCGCCGGCATCGCCCGCGGGCAGTATGCGGCGCTCGATTTTTCTGTATTTTGACTTCCCTGCATTCACCAGACTGACGACGAGACCCTATGGCCAATCCCAGCGCTAGCGCCTATAACGCAGACGCCATCGAAGTCCTCTCGGGCCTTGACCCGGTGCGCAAACGGCCGGGCATGTACACCGACACCAGCCGCCCCAACCACCTGGCCCAGGAAGTCATCGACAACAGTGTCGACGAAGCCCTGGCCGGCCATGCCCGTTCGGTGCAGGTTATCCTGCATGCCGACCACTCGCTGGAAGTCAGCGACGATGGCCGCGGCATGCCGGTGGACATCCACCCGGAAGAGGGCGTGTCGGGGGTCGAGCTGATCCTCACCAAGCTGCACGCCGGCGGCAAGTTCTCCAACAAGAACTACCAGTTCTCCGGTGGCCTGCACGGCGTTGGCATCTCGGTGGTCAACGCCCTGTCGACCCAGGTGCGCGTGCGCGTCAAGCGTGACGGCAACGAATACCAGATGACCTTCGCCGATGGCTTCAAGGCCAGCGAGCTGGAGGTGGTCGGCTCGGTCGGCAAGCGCAATACCGGCACCAGCGTGTACTTCAGCCCCGACCCCAAGTACTTCGATTCGCCCAAGTTTTCCATCAGCCGGCTCAAGCACGTGCTCAAGGCCAAGGCCGTGCTGTGCCCGGGCCTGCTGGTCAGCTTCGAGGACAAGGCCAGCGGCGAGAAGGTCGAGTGGCATTACGAGGACGGCCTGCGCTCCTACCTGGTCGACTCGGTAAACGAATTCCAGCGCCTGCCTGAAGAGCCGTTCTGCGGCAGCCTGGCCGGCAACAAGGAGGCCGTGGACTGGGCGCTGCTGTGGCTGCCCGAAGGCGGCGACAGCGTTCAGGAAAGCTACGTCAACCTGATCCCCACCGCCCAGGGCGGGACCCACGTCAACGGCCTGCGCCAAGGCCTGCTGGATGCCATGCGCGAGTTCTGCGAATTCCGCAACCTGTTGCCGCGCGGGGTGAAACTGGCCCCGGAAGACGTCTGGGAACGCATCACCTTCGTGCTGTCGATGAAGATGCAGGACCCGCAGTTCTCCGGGCAGACCAAAGAGCGCCTGTCATCGCGCGAAGCGGCTGCTTTTGTCTCTGGCGTGGTCAAGGATGCCTTCAGCCTGTGGCTCAACGGTCACCCCGAGCTGGGCATGCAGCTGGCAGAACTGGCCATCAGCAACGCCGGTCGCCGCCTCAAGGCCAGCAAGAAGGTCGAACGCAAGCGCATTACCCAGGGCCCGGCACTGCCCGGCAAGCTGGCCGATTGCGCGGGCCAGGACCCGATGCGGGCCGAGCTGTTCCTGGTCGAGGGTGACTCGGCCGGTGGCTCTGCCAAACAGGCGCGGGACAAGGAGTTCCAGGCGATCCTGCCGCTGCGCGGCAAAATCCTCAACACCTGGGAAGTGGACGGAGGCGAAGTCCTGGCCAGCCAGGAAGTGCACAACATTGCCGTAGCCATTGGCGTCGACCCCGGTGCAACTGACCTTGCGCAATTGCGTTACGGCAAGGTCTGCATCCTCGCCGACGCCGACTCCGACGGCCTGCACATCGCCACGCTGCTGTGCGCCCTGTTCGTCCAGCACTTCCGCGCGCTGGTCGAGGCCGGGCACGTCTATGTGGCCATGCCGCCGCTGTACCGCATCGACCTGGGCAAGGAAATCTACTACGCCCTCGACGAAGCCGAGCGTGACGGCATCCTCGACCGCCTGGTGGCCGAGAAGAAACGCGGCAAGCCACAAGTCACCCGCTTCAAGGGCCTGGGCGAGATGAACCCGCCGCAGCTGCGCGAAACCACCATGGACCCGAACACCCGGCGCCTGGTGCAGCTGACCCTGGATGACGTTGAGGCCACCTGCGAGCTGATGGACAAGCTGCTGGCCAAGAAGCGCGCCGGTGACCGCAAGAGCTGGCTGGAAACCAAGGGCAACCTGGCCGAGGTCATGGTTTGATTCGTCTGTGCCTGGCTGCGTGTCTGGCGCTGGTTGCCCTGCCGAGCCTGGCGGGCAACTGGCCCGAGCTGAAGCTCAGTGCCGAACACCCGATCGACGGCATGCGCGGTGGTAACCTGTCCGGCCTGGTGCAGTGTCGTGGCGGGCTGTGGGGTGTGTCCGACCGTGACGACGACCGCATCTACCGCTTCGACCAGCAGAACCCGACCTGGCGCGCGCAACCGCTCACCTTCACCCCCCCGCAGGTGCCGGAAAGCGGCCTGCCATGGGGCCTGAAGTCGCGCAACTGGGCGGCGTCGTACATTCGTGGCGGCGAGCTGGACTTCGAAGGCATCACCTGTGACCAGGCCGGCAACCTGTACCTGGTCAGCGAAGCGCACGCCGCAGTGCTGCAACTGCCGCTGGACGGCCAGCCGGACTGGTTGAAGATCGACCCGGCCATGGTGCGCCAGGCCCGGGCCAGCGGCATGCTGCTGAACTTCAATGCCTTGTTCGAAGGGCTGGCGATCAACCCGGCAGGCGACCGCCTGTGGCTGGCGGCCGAGCGCGAGCGCCGCGGCCTTGTGGCGATCGAGCGCCAGCAATCGGTGTGGACCTGCGGGCGTACCTGTGTGCTGCTGAGTGAGGCCGGGGTCGAGATGCAACCGCCGCAGATGCCCGATGCCCGGGCACTGTCTCGCGACTTTGCCGACCTGGCCTGGTTCGAGGGCAAGCTTTTTACCCTGGAACGCAACGCTTACCGGGTTTGCCGGCGTGATGCCGACAGTGGCAAGGTCGAGCGCTGCTGGTCGTTCGCCGCCGAAGCGCTGCAACCCATGCGCCGCTACGATCAGCCATTCGGCCTGGCCGAGGCACTGGTGATCGACGCCAAGGGCGCCTGGGTCGGGCTGGACAACAACAACGGTGACCGCGCCGATGGCGAAAGCCGTCCGATCGTCTGGCGCTTCGACGCGCCGGACGGCGGCTGGAGCGCCAAGCCATGAGCCAGGCGCCGGGCAAGCGTGCGGGCAGGGTGCTGATGATCCTCGCCTGGGGGGCGGCGTTGTTCCTAGCCACGCGCTTTTTTGGCCAGTGGGAAGACAGCCAGCGCAACCCTAATGCCCAGGTGCAGTCCGAGCATGGCGAAGGCTTCATCGAGGTACGCCTGTTGGGCAACGGCCAGGGCCACTTCGTGGTGGATGGCGCGATCAACGGCCAGATGGTGCACTTCATGCTCGATACCGGTGCCACCGACGTGGCGATCCCCGAGGCCTTGGCCCGTGACCTGAACCTGCAG
The DNA here is from genome assembly GCF_013179705.1 of Pseudomonas sp. CM25. Classification (NCBI taxonomy): domain Bacteria; kingdom Pseudomonadati; phylum Pseudomonadota; class Gammaproteobacteria; order Pseudomonadales; family Pseudomonadaceae; genus Pseudomonas; species Pseudomonas sp. CM25. The sequence continues at coordinate 26,040 of NZ_JABMCW010000030.1, forward strand.
CGCGGCAGCCCGGTGCTGCTCAGTACCGCCAACGGTCGCACCGAAGGCTACCGCACGCGCCTGGCGAGCCTGCAGCTGGGTGATATCCGCCTGCGGGACGTACGCGCCATCGTGGTGCCGGGCCTGGACGGGCCTACCGTATTGCTGGGCATGAGTGCCCTGAAACAACTTGAATTTACCCAACGTGGCGGCACCATGCTGCTGCGCCAGAACCTGAAATGACGAGGCCCGCATGAGCGACTCACTGGAACTCAGCCTGGACGGCGTAGAACGCCGCTCGCTGGCTGACTTCACCGAACAGGCCTACCTCAACTATTCCATGTACGTGATCATGGACCGCGCCTTGCCGCACATCGGTGACGGCCTGAAGCCGGTGCAGCGCCGCATCGTCTACGCCATGAGCGAGTTGGGGCTCGATGCCGATGCCAAGCACAAGAAATCGGCGCGTACCGTCGGTGACGTGCTCGGCAAGTTCCACCCTCACGGCGATTCGGCCTGCTACGAAGCCATGGTGTTGATGGCCCAGCCATTCAGCTACCGTTACACCCTGGTCGACGGCCAGGGCAACTGGGGTGCGCCGGACGATCCGAAGTCGTTCGCCGCCATGCGTTATACCGAGGCGCGGCTGTCGCGCTACGCCGAAGTGCTGCTCAATGAAGTCGGTCAGGGCACCGTCGACTGGGTGCCGAACTTCGACGGCACCTTGCAGGAGCCCGCTGTTCTGCCAGCGCGGCTGCCCAACATCCTGCTCAACGGCACTACCGGTATCGCCGTGGGCATGGCCACCGACGTACCGCCGCACAACCTGCGTGAAGTGGCCAGCGCCTGCGTGCGCCTGCTCGACGAGCCCAAGGCCACCATCGAGCAGCTGTGCGAGCACATTCAGGGGCCGGATTACCCGACCGAGGCCGAGATCATCACGCCGCGGGCAGAAATCCAGAAGATGTACGAAAGCGGCCGCGGCTCGATCCGCATGCGCGCCGTATACCGTGTCGAGGATGGCGACATCGTTGTCACCGCGCTGCCACACCAGGTCTCCGGGGCCAAGGTGCTGGAGCAGATCGCCGCGCAGATGCAGGCCAAGAAGCTGCCGATGGTTGCCGACCTGCGTGACGAGTCGGACCACGAGAACCCGTGCCGCATCGTCATCATCCCGCGCTCGAACCGCGTGGATGCCGCCGAACTGATGCAGCACCTGTTTGCCACCACCGACCTGGAGAGCAGCTACCGGGTCAACGTCAATATCATCGGCCTCGACGGCCGGCCGCAGTTGAAGAACTTGCGGATGATCCTGGTGGAATGGCTGGAGTTCCGCACCAATACCGTTCGTCGCCGCCTGCAGCACCGTCTGGACAAGGTCGAGAAGCGTTTGCACCTGTTGGATGGTTTGCTCACCGCGTTCCTCAACCTGGACGAAGTGATCCACATCATCCGTACCGAGGAGCACCCCAAGCAGGCCCTTATCGCCCGTTTCGAGCTGACCGAGATTCAGGCCGAATACATTCTCGAGACCCGTCTGCGTCAGCTGGCGCGCCTCGAAGAGATGAAAATCCGTGGCGAGCAGGACGAGCTGCTTAAGGAGCAAGCCAAGCTGCAGGCCCTGCTGGGCAGCGAGGCAAAACTGCGCAAGCTGGTGCGCAGCGAACTCATCAAGGATGCCGAAACCTATGGCGACGATCGTCGTTCGCCAATCGTCGAACGCGCCGAAGCCAAGGCCCTGTCGGAAAACGAGCTGATGCCCACCGAGCCCGTCACCGTGGTGCTTTCGGAGAAGGGCTGGGTGCGTTGCGCCAAGGGCCATGACATTGACGCCACCGGCCTTTCCTACAAGGCAGGCGACGGCTTCAAGGCCGCAGCAGCCGGGCGCTCCAACCAGTTTGCCGTGCTTATCGACTCCACCGGTCGCAGCTACTCGCTGGCGGCGCACAGCCTGCCGTCGGCGCGTGGCCAGGGCGAGCCCCTGACCGGCCGCCTGACGCCGCCGCCGGGCGCCACCTTCGAATGCGTGCTGCTGCCGGAGGACGACGCGTTGTACGTGGTGGCTTCTGACGCCGGCTATGGCTTTGTGGTCAAGGGCGAAGACCTGCAGGCCAAGAACAAGGCTGGCAAAGGGTTGCTAAGCCTGCCCAACGGGGCCAAGGTGATGACCCCGCGCCCGGTCTCCAACCGCGAGCAGGACTGGCTGGCAGCAGTGACCACCGAAGGCCGCCTGCTGGTATTCAAGGTCAGCGACCTGCCCCAGCTGGGTAAAGGCAAGGGCAACAAGATCATTGGCGTGCCGGGCGACCGGGTGGCCAGTCGAGAAGAGTTCGTCACCGATCTGGCCGTGATTGCAGAAGGGGCGACCCTTGTATTGCAAGCCGGTAAGCGTACCCTGTCTCTGAAAGCGGACGACCTGGAGCATTACAAGGGCGAGCGCGGACGGCGAGGCAGCAAGCTGCCACGCGGGTTCCAGCGCGTCGATGGGTTGCAGGTGGAAGTGCCGGCGTAACCGGCAGAAATGTCTGGAACGGCAATTTCAGCGCCGTTCCGGGCAGAAATGCTGGAGTCGGACGGCTATTTCGCGGATGATATGGCCCTCGTGGTGCCGGCGTGGCCGTGTGCCCGTTTGAATTTTTATGTATCACTGCGGTGTGCCAGATGGCAACCGCCTGGATGGGATGATGAAATTTCTGCGCCTTCCATTTGCGCTGTTGATGACTGGCCTGCTGGGCCTTGGCGGGTGCACCATGCATCAGCCGGTTGCCCTGTACCAGCTCGACAGTGGTGATCCTGGCCAGCCTTCGCAGAGTGCGGGCATGGCCGTGGTGCTCGGCCCGGTATCGGTAGCCGATTACCTGCAACGCGAGACGTTCCTGCAGCGTCAGACCGATGGCAGCCTGAGTTCAGCGACCGATGGTCGTTGGGCTGGCAGCCTGTCGTCGGACATCGACCAGCTGTTGGTACGCCAGCTCGCCTGGCGCCTGGACAGCCAGCGCGTGGTGCTGGCACCGGCGACCCCCGGCTTCAGCCCGGATGTGCAGGTGTTGCTGTCGATTACCCGCCTGGACTCGGGCAAGAACCAGCCGGCCATCCTGGATGCCCAGTGGCGCGTGCTCGACCGCCGTGGTCATGTGCGTGACAACCGCATTGTCCACCTCGAGCAGCAGCACGAGGGCAGTGAGGCGTCGCAGGTTCAGGCCCAGGGCCAACTGCTGCAGAAGCTGGCCGAACAGCTGAGTACGGCGGTCAAGCCGCTGGCCAACCAGCCGGCCATCGCCGAAGAACCACCGAAAAAGCCCGCTGCGCGGGTGCAGGTGAAGAAAGAGCCGGAGAAATCCAAGATTCCGATGGCCTCGCCGATCCGCACGGATATGGAAGTCTATCGGTTCTGACCGAGCCACCAGATACAAAAAAGCCCGCAATCATGCGGGCTTTTTTGTATCTGCAATAAACCAGTCTGAAGCTGTGTGCGGTCCCTGTAGGAGCGGCCTTGCGTCGCGAGCGGCGCCTACAGGGGCCAACGCAGGCCTGTCAGGCCCGGCGCTCGTGCATGCGCGCCAGTTGCCGCTCCAGCATCGACGGGTAGGGCTCCATCAGCCGCTCCACGCAGCAGGCACCCTCAGGGCTGGCAATTGGACGAATACGGGCACGCTGGCGAATCAATGTGTCATCGCTGATCTGCCGCTCCACCAGCAACAGGTTGCGGCTGTGCTGCGACAGCGCCAGGGCATCCTGGGCCTTCTCGGCCATCAGCAGGTCGACCAGCTCCAGCCCGTGCAGGTCGTTACCCAGGGCCAGGCCCAACTGCAACTGCAGGGTGATGCCGCTGTCGGCCACCTCGATCTGCAGGGCATGGCCCAGGGCGCGCAACAGCTCGCCGCAGCAGATGGCGTTGGTCAGGTAGTCCTCGCCACACTCGCGGCTGTGGAACAGCACCAGCGTGCTGCCATCGTTGAGGGTGTGGGTTTCACCGTCGTAAAGCGAGGCGGCGTGCTCCAGGCAATCGCGGTAGCGCTCGGTCAGCTCGGTCAGGCGGGTACGTGGCAGGCGGCGCAACTGCTCCTGCGAACCCAGCTGCACGGCCAGCACGGCGCTGTACTGCGGCTCGTCGGATTCGACCACGGTGGCTTTCGGCGCACTGTCGTCGTCCAGCAGGCCGGCGAAGGCTTCGTCATCATCCTCTTCGGCCACGGCGGTTACCTTGGCACGCGGCGCAGCCTTGGGTGCCGGGGCCGGCTCGTCGAGGTCGTCGAAATGCTCATCGTCTTCTTCCTCAGGCTCCGGCTCGGGTGGCGGCGGGGCCAGGCGTGCATGCAGCTGGCGAGCGATGTCGCCGATCTCGTCCTGGCGGTCGGTAGCCGGGGTATAGGGCTGCGGGTCGCGCAGCCATACCCGCAGCTGCAGCAGCGGCAGCGTGATGTGGCGGCCCTGGCGCAGGCTCAGGGTCAGCGCCAGCACCAGCAGGATGGCGGCAAGGATGCCCATGCTCTGCAGGCTGATGAGCATCGGCTGCTGGAACTGGCTCATGTCCAGGCTGATGCGCAGTTGCCCGGCAGCGACGTCCTGGAAGCTGATCTTGGTCTGGTACAGGCCCTCGGCCTCGCCCAGCAGGCTATTGCGGGGGCGCTGGCCGGCCTCGGCGAGGATGCGGTTGTCCACGCTGTAGATCGCCGCATGAGCCACCAGCGGGTTTTTCACCAGGTTGCCCAGCAGCACATTGAGGCTGAGGATATCGTTGGCGACCAGCAGCTCGGTCGCCGAAGTGGCCGTCTGCGTGGTCAGGCTCTGGCCCAGGGCATCGGCCTGCTCGTGCATGGCCTGCTTGAACTGCAGGCCCATCACGCAGGCATAGATCACCAGCGCCAGTGCCACCAGGAATATGTTGGTGCAGGCGATGCGCAGTGCCAGCGGCACGCGACGTTGACTCAGGGCGCGATAGATCATCAGGAAGAAGTTGTCTGCTTTGACGGGCGTGGGCCGGTTCACTGAGCTCGGCTCTTAATGGCATGAAGTGTGGGGCAGTATAGCGATCCGGGTTTTGTCGGCAAAGTATCGTTGGCGCCCGATGGTCATGGAAAATCGGTAGAATGCGCATTTTTCATCGAAGTCGGAGCCAGGTTGTGCGCGAAATCGTCCTGATCAACATCACCGGTGAGGACCGTCCCGGTCTCACTGCGGCTATCACCGGCGTCCTGCTGCAGGGTGGTGTGAGCATCCTCGACATCGGCCTGGCGGTCATGCACGGCACCTTGTCGTTCGGCATTCTGGTCGACATCGCCGATAATGAAGTGGCAACCCGCCTGCTGCAAAGCGTGCAGGCCAAGGCCCACGAGCTGAACCTGCAGGCCCGCTACACGCCGATTTCCGAGGCGGACTACCAGCACTGGGCCGACGGCCAGGGCGAGGCACGCCATATTGTCACCCTGCTCAGCCGCAAGATCACCCCCGAGCAG
>NZ_JABMCW010000300.1:0-6745 GCF_013179705.1 Pseudomonas sp. CM25
AGAGCCGTCTGCGCCTGTCGCCTGCGGGCTGGAATTTTCTCGAGTACACCCGGCGCATCCTCGACCTCGTGCATGAAGCACGGCTGAGCGTGGCCGGTGATGATCCGCAGGGCACCTTCGCCCTCGGCTCGCTGGAAAGCACGGCGGCGGTGCGCATTCCAGCCTTGCTGGCGGCGTATAACCAGCGCTACCCCAAGGTTGACCTGGACCTGTCCACCGGGCCTTCCGGGACCATGCTCGAAGGCGTGCTGTCTGGCCGGCTGGTGGCGGCGTTCGTCGATGGCCCCGTGCTGCACCCCACGCTGGAAGGCATGCCGGTGTTCGAGGAAGAGATGATGGTCATCGCGCCGCTCAACCACGCACCCGTCACCCGCGCCCAGGATGTGAACGGCGAAAGCATCTACGCTTTTCGCGCCAACTGCTCCTACCGCCACCACTTCGAAAGCTGGTTTGTGCAGGACCAGGCGGTGCCGGGCAAGATCCACGAAATGGAGTCTTATCACGGCATGCTGGCCTGCGTCAGCGCTGGCGCCGGCCTGGCCATGATGCCGCGCAGCATGCTCGACAATATGCCAGGGTGCAGCACGGTCAGTGCCTGGCCGATGTCGGAGGATTTCCGTTACCTGAAAACCTGGCTGGTCTGGCGCCGGGGCACGGTGTCGCGCAGTTTGAGCATGTTTGTGAAATTACTTGAGGAAGATCGCGTAGTTTTATGATTTAAAGCATTATTTTTCTTAAAGTGCGAATTTCATTCAGCTGACCCTGCATCCCCACGAACACCACTGCGCCTGGAGGATCAGATATTAGGTAAGCCATCCTCGAAAGGAGGGTCATACCATGCGTAACCATCACTATGCCCTTGGCGCGGCGCTGCTGATCACCCTGGCCATGCCATGGACCCTGGCCGCCGCTGCCGACCTCAATGCGCCCATCGACATGCAGGCGGTGCAACTGCAACCGCAGGAACAGCACGGCGTGCGCTATGTGCAAGGCGGTATCGGCCAGGATGAAGCCAATGCCCTGCGCAAGCTGCCGGGCTATGACCTGCACGTGGAACTCTCTACCGGGCCGGAAGGCAAGTTCCAGAGTGGCGCCACGGTCGATATCGACAATGCCCAAGGGCAAACCGTGCTCAGCGTCAGTGATGCCGGGCCTTTGCTGTATGTGCAGTTGCCACCAGGCAAGTACAAAGTCACCGGCAACGCCCAAGGTCAGACGGTACAGCAACAGGTGAGCGTGAGCGGCAAGGCGCCTGCGACCGTGAACCTGAACTGGCGTTGATCATCGCTATCTTGCGGGGCAGGGGCTTGGGTGAATGCCAGACCGTCAAGCAAAGGGGCCGCCTTGCGGCCCATCGCCGCGGTTCGTCGCCACGACAAGCCAGGCTCCCACAAGACGGCGCATGGCTTGCCGGCGATGGGAGCTTGGGTGGTGGATTCGCCAATAGTGGCAATTCACTTTCAACTTTCTGTTTATCTGGTCAATAATCGGAAAAGTATTACTCCGTGTGACTGGTCGGGATGCGCCAGTCACCGCATAAGACCGAGGGGCCAAAGCCCCCGCTTGCCGTGTAGACCATCAGGAGAGTTGTTGATGAAAACCCGTCTCGCAGCTTCGCTGGCCGCTGCAGTGCTGGCCTGTGTCGGGGCCAACCTGGCCCAGGCCGCGCAGGTGTCCGGCGCCGTAGGGGCCACCAGCCAGGGCGACATGACATACCGTATCGGCCTGTCGTTCGACTGGGACACGAAGTGGCTGGAAAGCAGTACCGGGCATGTGACCGGTTACTGGGATGCCGGCTATACCTACTGGGAGGGTGGTGACGCCAGTGGCGCGCATTCGCTGTCGTTCAGCCCGGTGTTCACTTACGAGTTCAGCGGTTTCACCTACACCCCGTATATCGAGGCCGGCATTGGTCTGGCAGCGTTCTCCAAGACCGAGGTGGGTGACCAGCGCCTGGGTTCGTCGGTCAACTTCGAGGACCGTATCGGTTTTGGCCTGAAACTGCCGGGGGAGCAGAAGGTGGGGATCCGCGCGATGCACTACTCCAACGCAGGGATCAAAGAGCCTAACGACGGGATCGAGTCGTACTCGCTGTTCTACAGTAAGGCTATCTGAACAACCGGGGCCGCAAAGCGGCCCCACCTGCATCAGAAGGTGTAGGAAACCCCTGCCTGCACCGTCCGCGGTGCCCCCGGATAGGCGTAAAGGTTGAACGCCCCCTCGTCATACTCCTTGTTGAACACGTTCTTCACGTCCAGGTTCAGGCGCACGTGCTCGTTGACTTTGTAGAAGGCCAGCAGGTCGACCACGGTGTACTGGTCCATGTTGTAGGTCACTGCCTCGGTCTGGCCATTGCGGTCGTCCACGTATTTCACTCCCATCCCCAGCCCAAGGCCCTTGGCGAAGCCGTCCTGGAACTCATAGGTGTTGAGCAGGCTGAAACTGTTGCGCGGAATGTTTGCCAGGCGCGTGCCGGTAGGCAGGCGGTTGTCCTTGGTCACTTCGGCATCGACATAGGCGTAGCCGCCGATCACACGCCACTCGGGGGTGATGTTGCCAGCGATGTTGATATCCAGGCCACGGCTGCGCACCTGGCCGGCGGCGACACTGAAGTTGGGGTCGACCGGGTCGCGGGTCAGCACGTTTTCCTTGACGATGTGATACACCGCCGCATCGACGCTCAGCTGGCGGTCAAGCGCCTCCCACTTCACGCCCAGTTCGTATGACTTGCCCTTTTCAGGGTCGAAGCCACCACCGCCGGCCGGGGTGCCAGTGTTGGGCTTGAACGAGCGCGCGGTGTTGGCATAGACCGCGACCGTGTCGGTCAGGTCGTACAGCAGGCCGAAGCGCGGGGTCACGCCGTTTTCGCCCTTGTCGAAATCACCGGCATTGTTCAGCTTGTTGTCGTAGTCATGCTCGAAGCGCTCGAAGCGCACACCCGCCAGGGCCTTGAGGCGCTCGGTCAGCGCCACCTGGTCCTGAATGAAGAAGGCCCAGGTCTGCAGGTTTTCCTTGTCCCAGGTGGTGGTGCGCACCAGTGCCGGGCGGGGCTGGCCCAGCACCGGGTTGTAGATGTCTATCGGGTAAGGAGCAGAGGAGCGGCGGATGATCGAGTTGTAGTCGTAGTTCTCGTACTCCACGCCGGTCAGCAGGGTGTGGCTGAACGCACCGGTATCAAAGTGGCCGGTCAGGTTCAGTTGCCAGTCGCGGTCGGTCCATTCCAGCTTGCGGTAGTTGAAGTTGCGTTGCAGGGTGCGGCCGTCTGCCGGTGCGCCATCGGCTTCCACGGCGTTACCTTTGAGCGAGCCATCGAGGAACTGGAAACCACCGCCCAGCGTCCAGTTGTCGTTGAGCAGGTGCTCGAAACGCACTTGGGCCATGTTGTTGTCGTTATGCAGCAGGTTGTCGCTGCCTTTCTCCCAGATATAGGTGTCGCGCGATGCGCTGCCGGTCTGGGTGGCGTAGCGGGTGAGGCCGCGGTCCAGCGGGTGGTTGTTGCGCATGAAATCGCCCTCGAAGACGATTCTGGTGCTGTCATTGACCTGCCAGCTGAGTACCGGCGCCACGTCATAGCGCTCGCTTTCCACGTCGTCACGGAAGCTGTCGCCGCCTTCGCCCAGCAGGTTCAGGCGGTAGGCCAGCGAACCGTCCTGGTTCAGCGGCCCGGTAGCGTCCAGGGTGGCCCGGTGCATGCCCTGATCATCGAACTGGCTGCCCAGGGTCACCTTCGACTCGGGCAGCGGTTGCTTGCTGACCACGTTGAACGTACCGCCGGGGTCGCCACGGCCGTACAGGCTGGTGGCCGGGCCGCGGATCACTTCCAGGCGCTCGACGGTGTTGGCGTCCGGTGCGTTGGGGTAGCCGCGGTTGATCGGGAAGCCGTTGCGGTAGAACTCGCCCGTGGTGAAGCCGCGCACGGTGAAGGTGGTCAGGCCCTGGCCGCCGAAGTTGTTGGCGCGGCCGACACCGCCGGCGTAGTCCAGGCCATCTTGCAACCGTGTCGCGCCGGTGTCGGTCAGCACATCCTTGGGCACCACGCTGACCGACTGCGGCGTTTCGTGCAGGGCGGTGTCGGTGCGGGTGGCGCTGGCCGAGCGGGTCGCCATGTAGCCATCGACCGGGCCGTCGGCGCGCTCGCTGTCGGCGCTGCCGGTAATGCTCAGGGCCTGGAGTTCTATGCGGGCGGGGTCGCTGAGCGGCTCAGGCTCGGCAAAGGCCAGCGGGGAGACAGCGTGCAGCACGCAAAGCGAAACGAACGTTCGACGCATCGACGGTACGATCCTGAAGTAGGGCGCTAGGGGAAGGGTGGAATAGTGCCGGGAAACTACTACGAATCATTATCAAATGCATTCTTTTTAAGTGGCACTGGTGTGCCAGATACCAATCGGCGGGATTTGGGCTTTATTGGTCGCGGGGGCGGGGCGTTTTCGCGGGGATTGCATCAGGGCTGACAGGTGCTTGCCACAGCATTTTCAGCGCCTGTCAGCCCTGATGCAACTCGCCAAAACCCCAGAATCGGCAGCCTGTAACCCCACTCCCTTACCGACCCCCCTTTATCGCCAGCACATTGCACAGCGGATGCTCCAGCACATGCGCCGTGGTCCCGCCCAGGAAGGTATGCATGGCGTCATGCCGATGGCTGCCCATCACGATCACATCCACCCGGCTGTGGCCAACAAAATGTGCAATCGCCCTGATCGCAGCCCCTTCGAGAAAATGCCGGCGTTCCAGCGGGATCTGGTGATGGTCGCCCAACCGGTTGAACGCTGCCCGCTGCGCCGTCCGCACGCTGCCCTCGAAGCCGGGCATGGTCACCGTACCGGCACCGAAGTCGGCGATGTGCGTCCTGGCCGCATCGCACACATGCACCAGGTGCAGCTCCCCGTTGCATTGCAGGGCCAGGGCATGGGCGCAGTGGATCACCTGCTCATCCAGGTGTTCGCCAGCGCCAAGGCTGTTCAAGTCCACAGCGGCGGCGATCTGCCGGGGCAGGGGCAGGCGGATGTCACTGACCAGGTGCACGGCGACCGGGCTGTCCTTGAGCAGCTGCCAGTCCAGCGGTGTTACCAGCAGACGCTTGAGCACCGGTTCGTGTTGCACATCCTTGACCAGCAGGTCGCACCCCAGCCGTTCTATCCGTTGCAGCACGCTGCCCAGTGGGTCGCGGGTCAGCAGCAGTTCGATGGACACGTCCAGGCCGGCATTGCCCAGCTGCTCGGCCTGGTCCGCCAGCCACTGGCGGTTATCGCCCAGCAGCCGTTGACGTTCGTGGCCGTCACTCATCAAGCCAAAGGTGTCGACATCGTCGACGACTACGTTGATATCCAGCAACGCACCGCAAGATTCCGCCAGCGCCGCCGCGCGTTGCAGCGCTGGCGTGTGGCGCATCTGCGGGCCGAGCATGACAAACAGACGCTTGAACTGGCTCATCTCACACCTCCACGTGTGGCAGCCCCCCGGTTACCTGATCCTGTTCAGTCTAGACCCTGCGCGCCCGGTAAAACCGCTCACGCTTTTTTTCACTACGCACTGGTATCTCCCACAGGGAGCGCCCCTGCCACCAGTAAAGAACGGCAGGCTGATCTGCGACTGTAACAACCACGTGCCTGAGCCCGCATCGAACAAGCCATTTAGCTCGGGGCTGGTACTACCGGCGTTGGCGGTCAGGCTGATGCTAGGGAAAACGCCGCCCGCGCCACGCCGATGTTGGCGTTGGCCGCCCGCAGCTGGTATTCCGCCGGAAGAATGTCTGGCCGGCTTCGCTGCAGATCGGAAGGTAGCCCGCCGGGCAACCCGGCAATCTGCTCGTCGGCCAGGGGCAGGGCCGCCAGATTGTCGGCAACGGTTGCGCCCACCAGCAGCGTCAGCTGGTTGATGTCCTGGGCGACTTGGCGCTTGTAGCGGGCCACCGCAGCCCGGGTGCTGTCGACGCTGGTCTGCGCCTGGCTGGTCGAGCGCCGACACCGCACCGGCGCGGCGCTGGTTGCGGGTCAGGGTTGCAGCGCATCGATATGCTTGTCCAGCATCGGCGCAGCGGTAATGGCATTATAGTGGCTCTTGCCGTGTAGTGACTGGCGCAGTGCGGGTTGTCGGGTATGATGCGGGCCCCATCATTGCCACGAGGCCTGCCCCATGTCCCTGAGTGCTGAACAGATCGGCGAATTCCGTGCCTTTGCCGAGCAGCTGGCCGATGCTGCCGCTGTGGCGATTCAGCCATATTTCCGCGCCAGCCTGGATGTCGAGGACAAGGGCGGGCGCCTGTACGACCCGGTGACCGTGGCCGACAAGGCGGCCGAAGACGCCATGCGTGCGTTGATCCAGGCCCGTTACCCCGAGCATGGCATCCTCGGCGAAGAGGCTGGCGTGGCAGTTGGAAGCAGCCCGCTGACCTGGGTACTCGACCCCATCGACGGCACTCGCGCCTTCATTACCGGCCTGCCACTGTGGGGCACGTTGATCGCCCTGAACGATGGCGAGCGCCCGGTGATCGGGGTGATGAACCAGCCGTTCACCGGCGAGCGCTTTGTCGGCACGCCGGAGGGCGCATGGCGCAGCGGTACACCGCTGAAGACCCGGGCCTGTGCCGACCTGGCCACGGCCACGTTGATGTGCACCACGCCAGACATGTTCGACAGCGCCGAGCGCAAGGCCGCGTTCGAGGCCGTGGCCGGCAAGGCACGGCTGATGCGTTATGGCGGCGATTGCTATGCCTACTGCATGTTGGCGTCGGGCTTTGTGGACGTGA
>NZ_JABMCW010000301.1:0-6742 GCF_013179705.1 Pseudomonas sp. CM25
TTCGGCCATCAGGGTCAGTTCGGTCAGGTCTTCGAACAGCTGGCGGTGGCTGACCTGTTCATCCCAACGTTCCATGTGTACGAACAACGAAAATTTCATGTGGCTTTCCTCAACGCTTGAAAGTGGCTGGCACCGGGCAGGGCAGGCGCCAGTTGTCTCGATTCAGAATAGGCTTCAGGCAAAGGCCGGCAGGCTGGCCATCTTGCCGCGGCAGTACACCATCGGCCGCGGTGCTGCTTCAGGAACGATCAGGTTGTGCACCTTGCCGACCATGATGGCGTGGTCGCCACCTTCATATTCACGCCACAATTCGCATTCGATGACGGCGGTGGCACCGGCCAGGATCGGGTTTCCCAGCTCGCTCAGGGTCCACTCGATACCGCTGGCCTTGTCCTTGCCCTTCTTGGCGAACGCATAAGCTTCGGCTTGCTGCTCACCGGACAACAGGTGAATGGCAAAACGCTTTTGCTTGATCAGTACCGGGTAGGAATCGGAAGTGTAGTTGGGGCAGAACAGCACCAGCGGCGGGTCCATCGACAGGGAGGAGAAGGCGCTGGCGGTCAGGCCGACGACCGAGCCGTCGTCGTCCAGGGTGGTGATGACGGTTACGCCGGACGGAAAGGAGCCCAGGACGTTCTTGTAGACGGTTGCGTCGATCATCTGGTGTACCTCTAAAAGGCTGCGGTGGTCCGCGGTTTTTATCGTTGATGTGTCTGATGGTATACCGTAATACCTATTTTGCAAGCGGAATTTTCACTCGCTGTTTTTCACGATGAATGGCTACAAGCCACGTATAACGTGGCCTGTAGCGGTGAGGCGGTTTGTCGCACGGCAGGCGCAAGCGGATCAGTGGCCATTTTTTCATGCGGATCAGTGTTGTCAAAAGCTTGGAATACCATAATATGGTCCGCAGCTGAGAGGCCGCCTAGACGCGGTTTCCTTACAACGATAAAAACGACCTTTCGAGCTGAATCCTATGTCCCAATCGTCATCGCAAAACCAGTTTGTCGAGAATCACACGGTCGATTACGTTCCACCTGCCGAGCGCCATGGGAAGGCGCGCGATCTGTTCACCCTCTGGTTCAGTACCAACATTGCGCCACTGCCTATCGTCACCGGCGCCATGGTGGTCCAGGTGTTCCACCTGAACCTGCTGTGGGGGCTGATCGCCATCGTGCTGGGTCATCTTGTCGGGGGCGTGGTCATCGCCCTGGCCTCTGCGCAGGGACCGCAGCTGGGCATTCCGCAGATGGTGCAGAGCCGGGGCCAGTTCGGCCGCTATGGCGCCTTGCTGATCGTGTTCTTCACCGCGCTGATCTATGTCGGCTTCTTCATCTCCAACATTGTCCTGGCAGGCAAGACCATCCACGGCATTGCACCCAGCGTGCCGATGCCAGGGGCGATCGTGATCGGTGCCCTGAGCGCCACTGCCATTGGCGTGGTTGGCTACCGCTTCATCCATATCCTCAACCGCATCGGCACCTGGGTGATGGGCTCGGCGTTGCTGGCCGGCTTCATCATGATGTTTGTCCAGGACTTGCCGGCCGACTTCTTCAACCGCGGCGCGTTCAACCTGTCGGGCTTCATCGCCACGGTGTCGCTGGGGGTGATCTGGCAGATCAGCTTCTCGCCGTACACCTCTGACTACTCGCGCTACCTGCCGCGGGAAGTGGGCATTGCCAAGCCGTTCTGGGCGACCTACTTCGGCGCCACCCTGGGCACCATCCTGTGCTTCAGCTTTGGGGCGGTGGCGGTGCTGTGCGTGCCGGAAGGCACCGACGCGATGGATGCGGTGAAGCAGGCGACCGGCTGGCTGGGGCCGATCCTGATGGTGTTGTTCCTGCTCAACATCATCAGCCACAACGCCCTCAACCTGTACGGTGCGGTGCTGTCGATCGTCACCGCGATCCAGACCTTCGTCGCCGAGTGGACGCCGAGCATCAAGGTGCGGGTGATTCTGGCTTCGGTGATTCTGCTGGGCTGTGGCCTGGTGGCACTGAATGCTTCGGCGGGCTTCATCGGCCAGTTCATCGGCCTGATCCTGGCGCTGCTGCTGGTGCTGGTGCCGTGGGCTTCGATCAACCTGATCGACTTCTACCTGATCAAGAAGGGCCAGTACGACATCGCCTCGATCTTCAGTGCCGATGGCGGCATCTACGGCCGCTTCAACCACCACGCGATCATTGCCTACGCCTGCGGCATCCTGGTGCAGTTGCCGTTTGCCAATACATCGCTGTATGTGGGGCCGTATTCGAACATTGTCGAAGGGGCTGACCTGTCGTGGCTGTTCGGCTTGCTGGTGACGGTGCCGCTGTACTACTGCCTGGCGACCCGGGGCAAGGCTGCCGAGCAGCCGGGGCGGGTGGTGAGTATCAACGACTGATAGATAGAAGTTGCGGTGACAGGGGCTGCTTGGCAGCCCATCGCAGGCAAGCCAGCTCCTACAGGTACAGCGCAAGCCTTGGACATTGTGCAATCGGTGTAGGAGCTGGCTTGCCTGCGATGGGCCGCAAAGCGGCCCCAGCTGTTTCAGGTCATGCGTTGTATTGCTCGACCCAGCCAGCCACACCCACTGCAAGCCGGCCGCCGCGTTGCCTGGTAAAAATGCCAGTTCAACAAGAGATCATTTTTCCGCACAGTCTTACGAAAAGTAGTTCATGAAGGTGATGGAATGAACCGGCGCCGCAATCAAGTCTCAGACTGCCTACTTAACTATACGGCGTATGGTTACCTGCCAGTCAGCAGTGCTGAGGCAATGTTGGGGTTCAACGGCCAACTGCTGGATCGGATGATTCAGGGTTATTGGCTTGGCAACGGGCATCGGTCATACGCCCCCTCTCTCATGCGTTTTATCAGCCCGGACCAGCTGAGCCCATTTGGTGAAGGTGGGCTGAACAGTTATGCCTATTGCGCAGGTGACCCGATCAACTGGGTTGATCCGACGGGAAAAATACGCTGGCCTGGGCGTGCTTTCAGGCAGCGCAATGGACCGGGGAGTTACAAGGGCTTTCCGGAGCGTAGCGTGAATCGAACGGACATTTTGATGGCGATGGGAGAGAGCGCTCCGCGAAAAGATCTCTCAAAGCTCCCAACGCAAGAGGTCGTCGGTACTCCCTCAAATGGGCCAACTATCGATCAGTTAGTCCCTGAATGGTATTGGGAACACCGGCCAGTCCAACGCCCGTTTTCTCGTGATGAGATGATTGCCAATCATCAGCGAACCCAGGGAGGAGGAGAGATCGCGGCTGTTGAAAACAGGCAAGCAGACATCAGACAAATTCAGATCCTGTCCACTGTAGGACACGACCCACTCTGAACAACGGAACCAGTCGCCGTGAATGGTTGCAAGGCATTCAAGTTCCACCGCCGCGGTCATCTGGTTGACGGCGGTGGCGGCGTTACGGCATGAAGTGACAAAACCGCCATTTGCTGACGGTTCTGTCTGGAAATAGCCGTCAAACGATCGCGATCAGCGGGTCGGCCGCTGCCAGGGCCAGGGCGCGGTCCGCTGCTGGCGGGTAGATCCATACCGAGTTGATCTGGCGCTTGAGGTCCTTGCCTTCCTGGCCATGCAGCTTCAGTTCGCGCTCCCAGCCTTCACTGAAGGCTGCGCCCCAGTCGCCGAGGTCCAGGCAGGTGACATACTTGGGCTGGCGGTAGACCACCGGCTGCATGCCCAACAGGTCGGCCATGGCGTTATTGCCAGAGTGCCGGCCCATGGGGATGGCGTGCTGGCAGGTCATCAGGGCATGGTTGCCCAGCTCGTCGACGGCCGCCCAGGCAGTATCGCCGGTGGCGTAGATGTGCTCCTGGCCGATTACTCTCAGGTGGTCGTCTACCTTCAGCCGGCCGAAGTTGTCACGCTCGCCGTCCACCTGCGCAGTCAGCGGGCTGGCCTTGACGCCGACGGTCCAGATTACCGTGTTGCTGGCGATGTACTCGCCGTTGTCCAGGGTCACCCCACCGGCATCGACGGCCACCACCGACGTACCCGCCCGCCATTCGACACCGGCCTGCTCGCACGCTGCAATGATCGACGGCGTGATGCCTGCGCCCAGCGCCGCCCCGATCTTTGCGCCGCGGTCCACCACCAGCACCCGTACCGGCGCATCGCTGCCAAGCAAGGTACGCAAGCGAGCGGGCATTTCGGTGGCGGTCTCGATGCCGGTGAAGCCACCGCCACAGACCACCACGGTATTGCGTGCCGGCGAGGTGGGCAGGGCGGCCAGACCGGCCAGGTGCTGCTCCAGCTTGATCGCCGACTCCATCTGGTCGACATCGAAGACATGTTCTGCAAGGCCTGGCACTGCCGGGCGGGCGACCTGGCTGCCAGCGGCGAGGATCAGGCGCTCGTAGCCGATCTGCTGGCGCTGGCCGTTGGTGTCGGTGTAGCTGACGCTAAGGCCAGCGGCATCGATGCCCTCGGCATTGCCGGTGATGAAACGCACGCCTACGGCCTCGAACAGGTCGCTGACCGACGCTTTCATGCTGTGCACATCGGCTTCGTAGAAGCGCGGGCGGATGCGCAGTTCCGGTTGCGGGGCCAGCACGCTGATGCTCAGGTCGTCGCGCTGCGCCTGGTCCAGGAGGCGTGCGGCGCTGAGGGCGCTCCAGACGCCGGCAAAACCAGAACCGATGATGAGGATGTTCGATTTCATGTAGGTGCTCCGCAAGGGTCGAAGAGGGCTTCGAGCACGGGTTGGGGTCGCTCGAATAACTACGACTGTATTTGTCGGAGTTGCTTGGTGCAAGTGTTTTTTTCGGGTGTTGGGGTTTTTGGCCGAGTGGTATGGCCTTGGGGAGATGGGTGTATGGGGCAGGCCGGTCGGTTGTGCGGGGTGGGGCTGACAGGCGCTGAAACTCTCATGCCGGTCACCTCTCAGCCCCAACCCCCAACCCCACGACCATCAGCCCATCCCCCACAACCAGGCCCGCAACCGACAGATTCACACTTTGCGCGAACCCTCTCCCAAGCGTATTATTTACGACAATATTGGTCGGAGATTACTATGTCGCTCTACAGTGCTGGCGTCGAATACGGCATCCATTGCCTGCTGTTCCTGGTGGACGAGCGCGGTGATTCGCGAGATTCCAGCGTGCGCGATCTGGCAGAGTTGCAGGGTGTACCCCAGGAATACCTGGCCAAGGTGTTCACCAAACTGGCCCGAGCCGGGCTGGTGGCCGCCACCGAGGGCGTGCGCGGTGGCTTCCGCCTGGCCCGGCCGTCCGATGAAATCACCGTGCTGGATATCGTCAATGCCATCGATGGGCCGAAAAAGATCTTCGACTGCCGCGAGATCCGTGAACGTTGCAGCCTGTTTGAGGGCTCGGCACCCAGCTGGGCGACCGAGGGCACCTGTGCCATTCACGCGGTAATGCTGGGCGCGCAGAAGCGCATGGAGGAGGCCCTGGCGCAGCAGACGATTCTCGACCTGGCGCGACGCTTCGGGCGCAAGGCGCCGGCCGAGTTCGGGCAGAAGGTCAATGCCTGGATGGGCGAGCGGCGGGATGGTAAAGGAGCAGGGGATATTCCGGTTAAACAAGTGTGAATCTGTTGGCTGTGGCGGTCTTATCGATGGGTAGCGCTCTGTGGCTCACCGCCCCTCATGCTGCCTGCGATAAGCCCCTGGCTGCACCCCCACGGCCTTGGCAAACGCCCTGGTAAACGCCGCCACCGACTGATACCCCACCTGCGCGCCCACCTGTTCTACCGTGTGCCCGGTTCTGAGCAGCTGGCTTGCATGGCGCATACGCAAAGCCAGCAGCACTTGCCCCGGCGACTGCCCGGCGACCTCACTGAACCGCTTGAAAAACGCTGACCGCGACAAACCGGTACACGCGGCCATGCTCTCCAGCGTCCAGGCTTGCCCCGGGTGCTCGATCAACTGCTGCAACAACCCGGCAAACGCCGGTTGCCGGGCCAGTGCAACCAGCCCGCCCAACGATTGCCCGGCATGCACCTGCTGGCGCAGCACATACAGGAACAGCAAATGCGTCAGCCGCTCCAGCAATGTCTGTGATGGCCCGGCGTCGCGTTGGCATTCTTGCAGAATCAGCTCGAACAACGCGCGTGCCGCATGCCCGGCCGGTTCGTTGCCGCGCAGCGTTATCCAGTCGGCCAGCCCTTCGACGATCAGCGCTGACAAGCCTGGCTTGAAATGGAAGAAACCGCACACCAGCCCAACCCCCTCGACCGCATCCGCTTCCAGTGCCTGCATGTGCTGGCGCGGCTGGGCGCAGGCGCTGGCCGGGTCCTGGTCGCTGGACAAGCGATAACCAAGGTCACGCAGCAGGAACACCGCGTCCCCGGCCTCCAGGCGCAGCGCCTGGGCATGGCCGTCGATGTGCAGCCAGCAATGCCCCTGAACCACCAGGTGGAAGCTGGCCCGGCCCATGCCCTGGGTGCTGGCGTGCCAACCGCCACAGTAGCGACCGACATGGAACAGGCTGGCATAGAGCTCCAGGCCTTCTAATAACCAATCGACAAGGGGGCTGGACGAAATCATCTAATACAAAGACTCGGGAGCAAGGAAAGGCGACTGATGAATATGGAGGGTAATTCTTATAACCAACAGACTGTAGTGACACCCATCAAAGGAGACCACTGCATGTCCTCGCGCATTACTCTACACACCCTGCAGACCGCACCGGAAGCGGCCCGTCCGTTCCTCGAGAACGCTCAGAAGGCATCCGGCTTCATCCCCAACCTGCTCGGCGTGCTGGCCAACGCCCCGGCAGCGCT
>NZ_JABMCW010000302.1:0-6722 GCF_013179705.1 Pseudomonas sp. CM25
GCGCACCTTGGCGCTACGGGCATAGCCGGGAATGCGCAGGTCGTTGAACTGGCGGCTGTTGGCATCCAGGTGCAAGGCGAAGGCACCGTTGCCGGCCTCCAGCTTGCCGGCGCTGCTGCGGGTGGTGTCGGCGCCGCCGTAGCGCAGCTCACCGGCACCGTGGATGCCCTCGATCGGCGCGTCCGGGATACGGTTGTCGAAGGTGTTGACCACGCCGCCAATGGCGTTGCCGCCGTACAGCAGGGCGGCGGGACCGCGGACGATTTCGACCCGGTCGACGGTTACCGGGTCCAGTGGCACGGCATGATCGTAGGAAAGCGACGAGGCATCCAGGGCGCCGACGCCATTGCGCAGGATGCGAATGCGGTCGCCGTCCAGGCCGCGGATTACCGGGCGGCTGGCACCAGGGCCGAACCAGGTCGAGGCGACACCGGGCTGCTTGTTCAGGGTTTCACCGAGGCTGCCATGCTGCTGTTGCAGCAGGTTGTCGCCTTCGAGCACGGTGCTGGGAGCGGCCAGTTGGCTATTGCCCAGCGGGTTGGCGGTGATGACCTGGGGTTCGAGTTCCACGGCCTGGCTGGGTGATGCGGCAAGCCAGAGCGCGACGGTGAGAGAGGAGAAGCGAAGGGGTGAATACAGCATGGGGGGCGGGCGTTCCTTGGCAGATGCTTTTATAGTGTTACAAGATAACATAACTATTTCAGCATAGAGGATTTGCGCCTGGCCAGCGATTTTTCTGTCGACCCGACTGATCCCACCCGCCACTACACTCGTGTAAGGTGCGCATCTTTCCTACGGAGCACAGCATGAGCACGGCCCAACACAACGCGCTGCACGGCAAGACCCTCGAACAGATCCTCACCGAACTGGTGGCGCACTACCAATGGCAGGGGCTGGCCGAGCGCGTCGATGTGCGCTGCTTCAAGAGCAACCCGACCATCAAGTCGAGCCTGACCTTCCTGCGCAAGACACCGTGGGCGCGGGAAAAGGTCGAGCAGCTGTACGTGAAGCTGCAGCGCCAGGCCTGACATGCCGCGGCGCCCGTGGCTGACCGGCATGGCTGTACTGGGCTGGTTCGGCCTGACCGTTCAGGTGTACCTGGTGCTGCTGGCGCGTTGGCACGATCAGGCCAGCCTGATCGGCGGTCTCATCAACGTCTTCGGCTATTTCACCGTGTTGACCAATACCCTGGTGGCAACGGTGCTCAGTTATGCGGCGTTTGGCCGGGAAGGGCGGGGCAAACGCTTTTTCCTGTCACCTTCGGTGAGTACGGCAGTGGCTGCCAGCATCGTGCTGGTGGCGCTGGCCTACAGCCTGTTGCTGCGCCATTTGTGGCAGCCGCAGGGCTGGCAATGGCTGGCGGACGAGCTGTTGCACGACGTGATGCCCGCACTGTATGCGCTGTATTGGTGGTGCGAAGTGCCCAAGGGCACCCTGCGGCTGCGGCATTTGGCGGTTTGGGCGTTGTACCCGGCTGTGTATTTTGCCTATGCGCTGTGGCGGGGGAGCGATATTGGCGTGTATGCCTACCCGTTCATCGATGTGGCGAGCCTGGGGATTGGGCAGGTGATGCTCAATGCGCTGGGGGTGCTGGCAGGGTTCTGGGGGATCGGGCTGGTGTTGTTGGCGGTGGACAGGTATATGGCACAACATTTTCAGCGTCTGTGAGATCGAGCGCCGCCCGCGCGGCGCTTGATCTCACAGACGCTGCATATCCTGTGGCGAGCACCTGTCAGCCCTGATGCAATCCCTGCTGCAACTGGCCTGCCGACGACAAAGCCAGTCCTGGGACTACCAGTCACTCGTCCTCCGCAGTCCCGTCAGCACGCCAGTATGCCGCAGCCTTCAGCGCATCCTCAGCCACGCCTTTCTCCAGCAGCACTGCCTTGGCCTGGCGGGTCAGGGCTTTTTCCAGCGCCACCCAGCCATACAGCCGGCCTTGCGGCAAGCTCAGGTTCTTCACCAGCGTCAGCAGGTCCTCTTGCCTACGGCGCACCCAGATCACTTCCACCTGGGCCTTGCTCGGCAGCGGCTGGCGCTCTTGCTCGTCTTCGATCTGGATAACCGCCAGAACCTGGCGGCCTGCGGGCAACTCCTCCAGCCGCCGGCCAATCGCCGGAATGGCAGTTTCGTCCCCGATCAGCAGATAGCTGTCGAAAATGTCCGGCACCACCAGCGAAGCCCGAGGCCCGGCGATGTTCAGGGTGTGCCCAGGCGCGGCCTGAGCGGCCCAGGTTGAGGCAGGGCCATCGCCGTGCAGCACGAAGTCGATGTCCAGTTCATTGGCCACCAGGTCGATGCGCCGTGGTGTGTATTCGCGCATGGTCGGGCGCGGGCCGCCGTCGGGGCGCAGGTTGCGCGCGTCGATGGCCTGCTGTTGCTCCGGTGTTTCGGCGAACAGCAGCTTGATATGGTCGTCGCTGCCCACGCTGGTGAAGCCTTCGAGTTCGGAACCACCCAAGGTGATGCGGCGCATGCGTGGGGTCAGTTCGGTCACCCGCAGCACCTGCAGGCGGCGCTGGCGAATTTCGTGGTTGACGCGGTGAATGGTGTCACTCATGGGGAGTCTCCTTGACGCGTTCGGCCGGCCCGGTGGCGATGGCCTTGGCGGTATGGTTGAGCAGATCGCGGACCCGCTCGATTTCTTCGGCGGTCCAGCGGCCGCTGTGCATGTGCAGTGCGTGGCGCAGGTTGCCGACCGCTTCATGGATTTCTGGTGGGCGATCGTGGCCGCGCAGGGCGCGCTTGCTGACTTCGATGCGCATGCGCACGCCGTCAAGGGCCACGGCCTGCTCAGCCAGGGCGCTGCGGCCGGCATCGGTGATGGCATAAAGGCGCTTGCTGCCTTGCACCTGGCCGCTGATCAGCTCGGCTTCCTCAAGAAAGTTCAGCGTGGGGTAGATCACCCCCGGGCTTGGGCTGTAGCTGCCATCGAACAGATTTTCGATCTGCCGGATCAGGTCGTAGCCGTGCCCGGGTTGCTCGGCGAGCAGGTCCAGCATCAGCAGCTTGAGATCACCGGGGGCGAAGACGCGGGGGCCACGCTCGCCGCGGCCTGGGCGCCGCTCGAACGGATCGTGGGGGGTGTGTTCACGCATGGGCATTGAGCTCCGTCGTTTGCGATATATCTTAAGATATTACTCAAGATATATCTAAAGACAAGCCCTTTGTTGCGGATGATTATCATCTAGTTGGTCGATAGGTTTCCTGAAGGTGCCGGGGTATGAACGGCCACCTGTGGCGGTTTGCACTCATTCGGATTGCCCGGCTGCAGGTAAGGCATCAGGATCGGCGCCATGCCCTTGAGCACCTGAACTGGCAGCGCCGAGGTAAATTTGAAGGCTTCTGCCGAGCGCCCAGGGACGAAGGCGGTCAAGGTGCCAAAGTGGTTGTCGCCCAGGAAGAACACGAACGTGGCGGTTCGGTTCAGCGAGCGGGAGCCGATCAGCCGCCCGCCGGCGCCAAAGCTTTCGATGCGGTTATCACCCGTGCCGGTCTTGCCACCCATTACCAGTGGCGTGCCGTCCTGCAGCTTGAAGCTGCCGGAAATCCGCCGCGCCGTGCCTGCATCCACCACCTGCGACATGGCGCCTTTCAGGGCTCGCGCCACCTCCACTGGCAAAATCCGCACGCCGCGGTCCGGGTCGGTGAGCAGCTTGGTTTCGTAAGGGGTGTTGGCCGCAAAGTGCAGGGTGTCGATGCGCAGCGTCGGCAGGCGAATGCCATCGTTCTGGATGATGCCGACCAGCTCGGAAAGGGCGGCAGGGCGGTCGCCCGAGCTGCCGATGGCGGTGGCCAGCGACGGCACCAGATGGTCGAACGGATAGCCCACGCGCTTCCAGCGCTGGTGGATGTCGAGGAACGCTTCGATCTCGACCATGGTGCGGATGCGGCTGTCGCGGGCGCCCTGATGGCGGCTTTTGAACAGCCAGCCGTACACCTCCTGGCGCTCGAAGCGGCTGGCATTGACCATCTCGGTCAAGGTCGAGCTCGGGTTCTTCAGCAGGTAACCCAGCAGCCACAAATCCAGTGGATGGACCTTGGCGATATAGCCCTGGTCGGGTAGGTCGTACTTGCCCGGGCCGTAAGCGGCGTACATCTCGGACAGGCGCCCGTCGGTGAGTTTGCCGAGGGTGATCTTGTCCCCCTTGAGGTGGGCCCGGACAAAGGCGTTGAAGGTTTCCTGGCCGGCTTCGGGAAACAGGTAACGGTGCACCGCGGCCAGCCGTTGCGGGGTGACACGCATGCTGTCGAGGAACGTGTCCAGGCGCTGCTGCGAGGTTTTGCGCTGGTATTTTTTCCAGAAGCGCATCAGGTAGTTGGTGCCCTCCTTGTCGGCGAAGCGGGCCAGGTATTCCTGGCGGCGCGGGTCGGCGTCGTCCTTCAGCAGCGGTACCCGGTTGAACGGCTGCTGGTACGTCACGTAGCGCACCAGGTCGCGCATCAAGCGGATGAACGGCAGGTTGATCGACTCGCGCAGGGCGTCCTTGAGAGTCGGGTTGCGGTTGTTGTCTTCCTTGCGGAAGTTGTTGAACACATGCATGCCGCCGCCGGTGAAAAAGGCTTCGCCGGTGTTGGCCGAGTACTTGCGCTCCAGCGCTGCGTCGAGCATGGCATCAAGGCTCTGGTTCTTGCTGTTCTGCGCCAGCCATTCCAGCGACCACTGGGTGATGCGGTCGAGTTCGGCGACCTCGACTTTCTTCAATTCGGCGGGGGGCTTGCCGGCGTACTTGTCATGCAGTTCGGCAATGATTTCCAGGTAGGTAGTGAGTACTCGCAGCTTGGCAGTGGAACCCAGCTCCAGCTTGCTGCCCTCGTTGATGTCGAAGGGCTGGTTGGTGCTGTCGGTCTGCACCCGCACCCGCGAGCCATCGGCGGTGCGCTCGAACAAGGTGAAGCTGTAGCTGACCTGGTCGGTGGTCTTGGTGGTGAGCAGGCGTTCGCCGATCAGGCCCATTTGTGCGGCGAATGCGGGGTCGGCGAGGTTTTTCAGGTACTGGCTGACCTGCAACTGCAGGTCGGCCTGCAAGGTGCTGGTGGCTGACAGGTCGAGCCGGTCGAGGTCGTACAGTGGGCGGTTGAGCATGGCTGCCAAGCGGTTGCGCGCCAGGCTGATGCCCTTGTTGGTGACGATTGGGACGATGGTCGGTTGCGCGACCCAGTCACGATAAACCGCCTTGCTGGCCAGCGCGGCGTCGGCCAGCGGCTGTTCAATGACGTTGTTGGCGGCGAGCACGCGGATGTGTGAGTCGGTGAGCTCGGCCAGCTCGATCCGGCCTTTGGACAAGTAGTGCGAGGGCCGGCGCTGGGCAATCATCAGCGACAGCACCTGGCGCAGGGCCAGGCCGCGTGTGGCCAGGCTCTCGGCGTCGCTGGCGGTGGACGTCAGGGCCTGGTTGACCTGGTCGAAGTCGGCGCCGTACCACACCCGCAGCCCTTCGGCCATGCCATGCACCTCGCCATGCCCAGGCACTGCCGACAGCGGCACGCTGTTGAGGTAGTCGCGCACGATACGCTGGCGTGCCTCGGTGGTATCGGGGCCGCCCTGGTAGGCGCGAACGCTGGCAGAAACCATCTGGCGGATCTTCTCGGCGCCTGACACGGTCAGGCCGTCTGGCGAGTGGCGGTATTTCTCCAGCTGGGTGGCCAAGGTGCTACCGCCGGCCGACTGCCCCGGCAGGGCCAGGTATTTGGCGATCTGGCTGTAGGCGGCCTTGGCGAAGCGCGGCCAGTCCACGGCGGGGTTGTTGCGTGGGTCCTTGGCGTCGAGCAGGTCGCGGTTTTCGATGAACAGCAGGCTGTTGACCATCACCGGCGGGATCGCCGCAAAGTCCGGGTACAGGTGCTGCGGATAGTTGTACTGGTACAGCGTGTCGCCGCGGCAGTCGGTGATCGACAGGCCCGCCTGGATTTTCTCGATATACGGGGCGAACAGCCCATGATCGACGTAGTTCATCAACGCTGGCGAAAACCTCACCTGCTCGCTGATCAGGTAGTCGCGCTTGAGCAGGCGTGGCAGGAACTCGCCCAGCGCGCTGTAGCCCAGGCGTTTGTCGAACGGCCCTTCACCGGGGTAGACGATGGCATCGCTGGGGCCGGGCTGCAGTGAATAGGTGAGGGTGCCCGCCAGTTTGCTGAATTCCCGCGATTGCAGTTCGGACGTGCGAAATTCGTCATACGCGGCAAAGCCGATGGCCACCAGCGCCACCAGCAGGATCAGGATGATCAGCCGCCACCATAGCCGACGCTGACGGGGTGACTGGGGTTGTGGCGTCTCGGCCGGAGGTATCTGGGGTGCTTCCGTTCTGCTTGGTTCCGATTGCCACAGTGCGCCCATAGTCTTCAATCCGGCCAGGTGTTTTCGTCTTGCTTGTCTGAAGCTTAGACGTTGAGCGCATCAGGTGAAAAATTTGTAGGACGCGACGGAAAGTGGCGTAAGGCTATGCGGCTTTGGTGTGGGTTTCCTCGTTCGCCGATATTGCTATGGTGCCCGAGTTTTGCGGCCGCTGCGCCCCGCTCGCAAGCAAGCCAGCTGCCAAAACCCCAGAGAACTCGCTGATTTTTCCTGTATATACAGCGAAAAACCCTGCACCGAGCTTCCTATACTGCTCGCCCCCTTCGCCCCGCCGGGTGCTCTACACCGGCATACGGGCCGGCCCACGAGGCCAGCCTGGCAAGCCACCGCCACGCCTATCGGCATGGTCAGTGCTGCACGAAGGTCA
>NZ_JABMCW010000303.1:0-6660 GCF_013179705.1 Pseudomonas sp. CM25
GTTGAAGTTCATGAAGGTATTGCGGCCAACGCTGATGTTGTAGCCGTAGTCACAATAGAACGGCGGGCGGATCACCGTGCCTTCGCCAACCTGGCCAAAGTGCTCCAGCAATAGCCCATGGCGTGCGTCGTTGAGCAGTTCCACGCTGCTGTTGTAGCGGTGCATCCAATGTTTGTTGGCGATCTGCTCGGCCTGCAGCTCAGGGCAACCAGCATGGTAGAGCTGGCCTGTAAGCATCTTCTGTTTTTCGCTGAGTGACATGGAATCTCCTTCCCGGGGCTATGCTCTGTTCGCGAATCCGCCGATGATCGGACCACATTTTCTGCTTTGATGCACAAGGAGTCTGCATGAAACGCAGCCTGACCCTGTTGGCCGTGGTGGTTGCCGTGGCCGTCGGCGCCGGATACTGGTACGTGCAGGGCAAACTGCCGCAACGCGCGGGCGAGGTGGCCATCGCCGGCCTGCAAGCACCGGTCAGCGTGCGCTACGACGCCCGCGGCGTGCCGCACCTGCAGGCGCAGAGCGAGCCGGACCTGTACCGCGCCCTCGGCTACGTGCATGCCCAGGACCGATTATTCCAGATGGAGATCCTGCGCCGCCTGGCCCGCGGCGAGCTGGCCGAGGTGCTGGGCGACAAACTGCTGCCCACCGACACCCTGTTTCGCAGCCTGCGCATTCGCGACCAGGCAGCACTGATGGCCCAGCGTCATGACCAGCAGTCACCCGCCTGGCAGGCCCTGCAAGCCTATCTCGATGGGGTCAACAGCTGGCAGGCCAGTCACCCCAAGCCGATGGAATTCGACCTGCTCGGCATCACACCGCGACCCTTCACCGCCGAAGACACCCTGAGCATCGCCGGCTACCTCGCCTACAGTTTTGCCGCCGCCTTCCGCACCGAGCCCGCACTGACCTACATCCGCGACCAGCTGGGCCCCGACTACCTGAAGATCTTCGACCTCGGCTGGCAAGCCGACGGTGCGCTGGCCAGGCCGTTGGCCGCCGCCGACTGGCAGAGCCTGGAGGCACTTGCCCGCCTTGGCAACGATGCGCTGGCCGACGCCGGCATCGCGCAGTTCGAAGGCAGCAATGCCTGGGCCATCGCTGGCAGCCGCACCCGCAGTGGCAAGCCGCTACTGGCCGGCGACCCGCACATCGGCTTCGCCGTACCGGCGGTGTGGTACGAAGCCGAGCTGTCGGCGCCCGGTTTCAACCTTTACGGCTACTTCCAGGCGCTCAACCCGTTCGCCCTGCTCGGACACAACCGCGATTTCGGCTGGAGCCTGACCATGTTCCAGAATGACGATGTCGACCTGATCGCGGAAAAGACCAACCCCGCCAACCCCGATCAGGTGATGATCGATGGCCAGTGGCAAACCCTGGAAAAGACCGAGCAGACGATTGTCGTCAAAGGCGAACAGCCGGTCACCCTCAACCTGCGCCGTTCGCCCCATGGCCCGATCGTCAACGACGTGCTCGGTGCTACCGCCGGGCCCACGCCCATCGCCATGTGGTGGGCCTTCCTGGAAACCGAAAACCCGATCCTCGAGGGTTTCTATCAGCTCAACCGGGCCGACACGCTGGCCAGGATGCGCGCAGCTGCGGCCAAGGTGCATGCGCCTGGGCTGAATTTCGTGTGGGCCAATGCCCGGGGTGATATCGGCTGGTGGGCTGCCGCGCAGCTGCCGATCCGCCCTGAAGGCGTGGACCCGGCGTTCATCCTCGACGGTGCCAGTACGCAGGCCAGCAAGCTGGGCTTCTACCCCTTCAGCGCCAACCCGCAGCAGGAAAACCCCGCAAGCGGCTATATCGTCTCGGCCAACTACCAGCCGCCGTCGGCGGTACCGATACCGGGCTACTACAACCTGCCCGACCGTGGTCGCCAGCTCGACCGCCACCTGGCCAACCCCGAGCTGAAATGGGACCTGCAGAACAGTCAGGCATTGCAGCTGGACACCGCCAGCGATCACGGCCCGCGCACCCTTGCACCGCTGCTGGCGACACTGCGCACGGTGGCCGAAGGCGACGAGGAAAAGGAGCTGGTCGAGCAGCTGGCCGCCTGGCGCGGTGACTATCCACTGGACTCGACCAGTGCCACGCTGTTCAACCAGTTTCTCTTTGAGCTGAGCTACGCGGCCCTGCATGACGAACTCGGTGACACCTGGTTCCCGGTGCTCATCAGCACCCGCGCCATCGACGCTGCACTGCCGCGCCTGGCGGCGGACGCCAATTCGCCCTGGTGGAACACCCGTGGCGGCAACCTGCGCACCGACCGTACCACCATCGTGCGCATCGCCTGGCAGAAAAGCCTCAAACATCTGCGCGACAACTTGGGCAGCGACCCGGCCAGCTGGCAATGGGGCAAGGCCCATACACTCACCCACAACCATCCGCTGGGGGTGAAAAAGCCGCTGAACCTGCTGTTCAACGTCGGGCCCTTCGCTGCGCCAGGCACCCATGAAGTGCCGAACAACCTCTCGGCGAAGATCGGCCCGGCGCCATGGCCAGTGACATATGGGCCGTCGACGCGGCGGCTGATCGATTTTGCCGATGCCGGGCAGGCCCTGACCAGCAACCCGATCGGGCAAAGCGGCGTACCGTTCGACCGGCACTATGCGGACCAGGCCAAGGGGTACATCGAAGGGCAGTACCAGAAAGCGCAGCTGGGGGTGATCCCCGCGCAGAGCACCCTCAGGCTTGTGCCTGACATATGAACAAACACTGCCTTTAGCCGCACTCGGCTCACTCTCGCTACCCTGAAGTACCTCCATCGCCGGCAAGCCAGCTCCCACATTTATCGGCGCATGCCAAACCCTGTGGGAGCGGGCGTGCCCGCGAAGCTGTCGACGCGGTGGATGGCACTGGCTACGCCGGTGTTCGCGGGCACGCCCGCTCCCACAGGTGACTGCGCCCAGAAATGAAAACGCCGACACAAAGGTATCGGCGTTGGGTCATGCCGGTATTGCAAGCGGATCAGAACGCTGGCAGCACGGCACCTTGGTACTTCTTGGCAATGAATGCCTTCACTTCCGGGCTGGTCAGGGCCTTGGCCAGTTTCTGGATGGCTTCGCTGTCCTTGTTGTCCGGGCGGGCGACGAGGAAGTTCACGTACGGCGAGTCGCTGCCTTCGATTACCAGCGCATCCTTGGCCGGGTTCAGGCCAGCTTCCAGTGCGTAATTGGTGTTGATCATGTCCAGGTCGACCTGGTCCAGCACACGCGGCAGCATGGCGGACTCAAGCTCGCGGAACTTCAGCTTCTTCGGGTTCTCGGCGATGTCCTTGGGGGTGGCCAGGGCATTCTTCGGGTCTTTCAGGGTGATCAGGCCAGCCTTCTGCAGCAGGATCAACGCACGGCCGCTGTTGCTGCCCTCGTTAGGGATGGCGACGGTCGCGCCCTCTTTCAGCTCGCTCAGGCTTTTGACCTTTTTCGAGTAACCACCGAACGGCTCGACGTGCACGCCGACCACGGTTTCCAGGTGGGTGCCCTTACCTTCGTTGAAGCTTTGCAGGTACGGCAGGGTCTGGAAGTAGTTGGCG
The DNA here is from genome assembly GCF_013179705.1 of Pseudomonas sp. CM25. Lineage (NCBI taxonomy): Bacteria > Pseudomonadati > Pseudomonadota > Gammaproteobacteria > Pseudomonadales > Pseudomonadaceae > Pseudomonas > Pseudomonas sp. CM25. The sequence continues at coordinate 3,536 of NZ_JABMCW010000303.1, forward strand.
TCCAGGCGCTTCTGGTCAACCTGTACGTTGGGCTGCACATAATCGGTGAAGACCTTGATCTGCAGGTCGATACCTTCTTTGGCCAGGGTCGGCTTGATCAGCTCGAGGATCTCGGCGTGCGGTACCGGGGTAGCGGCAACCACCAGCTTCTCGGCAGCAGCAGCCAGGCCGGAGAACGACAGGGCAGCGGCCAGGGCGGTGGTCAGCAGGGTCTTCTTCATGGTGGTCCTTGTTCTGGATCTGGGCCATCGAGGATGGCGAATCGGGTGCCCAGCCGCATCAGCAGTGGGCTTGAGTCGGACAATACCGAGATTTTTTATTCCGCAACAATATCTTTTATTTAGCTGCTTATTCCAAAAACAAATTGCCACCAGCCTGTTTGCTTATGAGCCATGTCTAGCGCGCGATATTGGGCAGGTCGAGGTCTTCCGGCAAGATCTGTTCGCTGTCATTCACCAGCAAGGCAAAGTGGATGACGTTCTCCAGTTCGCGGGTGTTGCCAGGCCACGCGTGCGCTTCCAGTACCTGCTGCGCGGCCTCGCTCACCAACGGCACAGGCCGCTGCAGGCGCACGCTGTAGATGCCCACGAAGTACTCGGCCAACGGCAGAATATCGCCCGGCCGCTCACGCAGCGGCGGCAGTGCCAGCGCGCCCTCGCGCAGGTATTGGTAAAGGCGCTCGTTGAAGCGACCCGCGCGCACCACCCGCGCCAGGTCGATGCTGGTGGCGGCCACCAGGCGCACATCCACTGGCTGTGGCTGCTGCGCACCGACGCGGGTGACTTCGCGGTTTTCCAGGGCGGCCAGCAGCTTGGCCTGGATGGCCAGCGGCAAGTCGGCGATCTCGTCCAGGTACAGTGTTCCGCCGTTGGCCGAGCCAAACCAGCCGGCGCGGCTACTGGCCGTGCCGCCGTGGCTGCCGGCGCTGTAGCCGAACAACTCGGCATCGGCGTAAGTGGGGCTGATGGCCGCGCAGTTGACCGAGACGAACAATCCGCCGCGGTCACTGGCCCGGTGGATGTGCCGGGCCAGCAGCTCCTTGCCGGTGCCGGTTTCGCCACCGATCAGCACCGGCAAGGGCTGCGGCGCCAGGCGCTCGAGGTCCTGGCGCAGCTGTTGCGATCGAGGGTCGATGAACACCAGGGCCTTGGCGCGAATGCTCAGTGGGCTCTTGTCCAGCTCGGGGAAGGTCAGCAACGGCTGGCCAAAGGTGTTTTGCAAAGTCATGACAAACTCCCGCCCCAGGCATGCATTAGCCGGGCGTCAGGCAAACGGAAAACAGCAAGGGCGATCAGGCGCGGCGCAGGGCCCGCTGCTCAACCCGGCTCTGCAAGCGATACAGGTAGGCGAAGCCTTGCTCCCAGCGCTCATGGCCGGACTTGACGTTGATATGGCCAGCGTTGCTCAGCAGCCCCGCTTCAGCACCCCACACCTGCGCCAGGTACAGTGCCCGCGGCACGCTCACGGCCGGGTCGTTATCCGAGCTGACCACCTGGCTGGGGAACGGCAGCGCCTCGCTCGGGATTGGCGCGAAGTTGCGCAGGGCTGGCGCGCAGGTCGACCGCTCGACGTCCGCCGGGGCCACCAGCAGCGCGCCACGCACCCGACGCAGCAGGGCCGGGCTGGCCTGGGCGGCCCAATGGGCGACGGTGATGCAGCCCAGGCTGTGGGCAATCAGGATCACCGGCGAGTGCTCGGCAGCAATCGCCTGCTCCAGCGCCTGCACCCAGTCCTGCCGCTGCGGGGTCAGCCAGTCGAGCTGCTCGACCCGCGCGCTGTTGGGCAGGTTGCGCTGCCAGTGACTTTGCCAATGGTTGTCTGGCGATCCTTGCCAGCCCGGCACAATCAGGTAACGAATCGACTCATTGCGCATGGGGACGCCTCCGGTAACTTTGCGTGCTTGGAGACAAGTATAGGGATCGATCTATACCAGTAAAGGAATAAGAAGCTATTTGTTAATAACCTAAATGTTAACCTTGAGAAATTGTCGCCTGTGAGACCGAGCGCCGCCCATGCGGCGCATCGCGGATAAATCCGCTCCTACATTTGTTGCAACGTGGCCAAGCCTGTGAGGCCATGGTTGTCAGCCGGTTTGGACGACTCAAGTCATGCGCCAAGGCTGGCAACCATGGCGTTACAGGTTCGGCACGTTGCAACAAATGTAGGAGCGGATTTATCCGCGATGCGCCGCGCGGGCGGCGCTCGATCTCACAGGCGCTGAACCTGTCACGGCAAAAAAAAGGGCCAACCCCCTGCCAGGAGATATGGCCCATAAGCACTTGCCTGAAGAAGATTGATCGGGTTCAGCGCGCGGTAATCACCGCCAGTTTGCTGATCCCCGCCCGTTCGATGGCCGCCATGGCCCGCGCCACTTCGCCGTAGTTCACGCCGTCATCGGCCTGCAGCTGCACGCGCACATCCGCGTCCTTGGCCTTGGCTACCTTGAGGCGGGTTTCCAGCAGGTCGGGCTGAATCTGGTCTTTGTTGATGAACAGCTTGCCTTCGCCATCGATGCTGACCACCAATGGGTCCTTCTGCTCCACCGGGGCCACGGCCTCGGTCTTGGGCAGGTTGATGGGAATGGCGTTGGTCAGCAGCGGCGCGGTGACAATGAACACCACCAGCAGCACCAGCATTACGTCCACCAATGGCGTTACGTTGATTTCACTGAGGACTTCGTCGCTGTCCTGGGTCGAAAACGCCATGTCAGGACGCCTCCTTCACCGGCTGGGTGAACCCGGCCTGGGGCTTGTGCACAGCGGGGTGCACCAGCACGCGGAAGGCACTCTTCTGCGCCAGGCTGTAGAAGTCGTGGGCAAAGTCATCCAGGTCGGCGGCGGTCAGCTTGAGGCGGCGCAGGAAGTAGTTGTAGACCAGCACCGCGGGCACGGCGACAGCGATACCCACACCAGTGGCCACCAGCGCCGCGCCGATTGGCCCGGCCACGGTTTCCAGGCTGGCGGAGCCTGCCGCGCTGATACCCTCTAGCGCCTCCATGATGCCCCAAACGGTGCCGAACAGGCCGATGAAAGGTGAAGTGCTGCCGATACTGGCAACCACTGCCAGGCCGGTTTCCAGCGAGCGGCGCTCACGCACGATCTGCTGCCGCAGGGCGCGCTCCAGGC
>NZ_JABMCW010000304.1:0-6638 GCF_013179705.1 Pseudomonas sp. CM25
GGAAGAATTCGCGCTGGTGTTCGCCGATCTGCCGGTTGACCTCGGCCGAGATCTCGTTCTGCAGCCGCGCCACTTCCACTTCCTTGCGCAGCATGGGCAAGACTTTTTCCATGCGTTTGAGCATGGGTACGCAGTCGAGCACTTCCTGCAGCTGGCTGCCGGTAGCGGACGTCAGGGCGGCGGCGAAGTCGGTGAGCGGCGACGGGTCGTTGGGACTGAAGCGGTTGAGGTAGTTCTTCAGCTCTTCGCTGTACAGCGGGTTGAGCGGCAGCAGCTCCTTGATCGCGTTGATCAGCGCCATGCCGTACGCCTTGACCTCGTCGGTCGGGTCGGCGGGTTGACGCGGGTATTCGACTTCGACCAGGTAGGGCGGACGGTGATGCTTGAGCCAGGTGCGGATACGTACCCGGGTCAGGCCCTGGGCGACGAACTGCAGTTTGCCGTTTTCCCGGCTGGCATGGTGCACCTTGACCAGCGTGCCGTACTGCGGCAACGCCGAGGTGTCGAAGTGGCGATGGTCTTCTGGCGGGGTGTCCATGAAGAAAAGCGCCAGGCAGTGATCGGGTGACTTGGCCACCAGGTCGAGGGTTTCGGCCCAAGGTTCTTCGTTGACGATCACCGGCAGCACCTGGGCCGGGAAGAACGGTCGGTTGTGGATCGGAATCACGTAGACCTTGTCCGGCAACTGCTGGCCGGGCAGGGCGAGGGCGTGGCCAGGTTCGGCCTGGGTGGTGTGTTCGACTTCGCTGTGTTCTTCGGGGTGTTCCGGGAAATCCTGCTGGTCGCTCATGGGGCACCTGCGTGAATGACTATGGTGCTTAGATGGGGCGCGGGGGGATGGGTTTCAATGGTAGACGAAGGCAGCAGGGAAGGCTTTCATCTTTGCTGGCCCGTACCGGCCTGATCGCCGGCAAGCCAGCTCCCACAGGTATCGCGCAGCTTTCAAGGCCTGCGCAGTACCTGTGGGAGCTGGCTTGCCGGCGATCAGGCCGGTACAGGTGAATGAGCCCCTGAAGAGGGGCCCGGTAGCATTACTCGGCCAATTTGTAAGCGATGATGTAATCGCCCATTTTGGTACCCAGCGAGCCATGCCCGCCGGCAGTCACCAGCACGTACTGCTTGCCGTCCTTGCCGGTGTAGGTCATCGGTGTGGCCTGGCCACCCGCTGGCAGGCGGGCTTTCCACAGTTCCTTGCCATTATTGGTGTCATAGGCGCGCAGGTACTGGTCCAGCGTGCCGCTGAGGAAGCCGACGCCACCGGCGGTGACGATCGAACCGCCCATGCTTGGCACGCCAACCGGCATGCCGATAGGTACCGGGGTGCTGTCACGGGTAGTGCCGTTCTTGTGTTTCCACACCACCTTGTTGGTGAACAGGTCGATGGCGGCCACATAACCCCAGGCCGGGGCCTGGCAGGGTACGCCCAGTGGCGACATGAACGGGTGCATGGTCACGGCATACGGCGCGCCGGTGTTCGGCTGCACGCCGCTGGTCTCGCTTTCGCGCTTGCTGCCTTCGGCCACTTGCTCGCGCGGGACCATCTTCGACACGAAGGCCATGTAGTTGGGCGAGGTGAACAGCAGCTGACGCACCGGGTCGACCGACACGCTGCCCCAGTTGAACACACCGACGTTGCCCGGGTAGATCAGCGAGCCCTGCTCGGACGGCGGGGTGTACTGGCCTTCGTAGCGCAGTTCGCGGAACTGGATGCGGCACAGCATCTGGTCGAACGGCGTGGCGCCCCACATGGCCTGTTCGGTCAGGTCCGGGCCAAGCAGGTTGAGGTCGGAGCGGGCCTGGGTGGGTGAAGTGTGGTCGCCCTTCACCGCGCCCTGCGGGGTCGGGATTTCACGGATCGGCACGATCGGCGTACCGTCGCGGCGGTCGAGCACGTACAGGCTGCCTTGCTTGGTCGGCACGATGATCGCCGGTTTCACGCCGTCATTGGTCTTCAGGTGGACCAGAGTCGGCTGGCTGCCAACGTCCATGTCCCACAGGTCGTGATGGGTGAACTGGTAGTTCCAGCGCGCCTTGCCGGTGGCCAGGTCCAGGGCGACCACGCCGGCGCTGTACTTCTCTGCACCCGGGGTGCGGTCGGCGCCCCATTGGTCGGGGGTCTGGTTGCCCAGCGGCAGGTAGATCATGCCCAGGTCTTCGTCAACGCTGGCGATCGACCACATGTTGGCCGAGTTGCGGCTATACATCTTGCCGGGGGCCAGTGGCTTGGTGTCGTCCGGGTTGTTGCTGTCCCAGTTCCAGACCAGGTGGCCGTCATGCACATCGTAGGCGCGGATCACGCCGGACGGCTCGTTGGTCGACTCGTTGTCGGTGACATGGCCACCGATGATCACCAGGTCACGGGTCACGGCGGCAGGCGAGGTGGAGTAGTAGCCGCCGGCCGTGAACGGGCCGATGCCGGTGGTGAGGTCGATCACGCCCTGGTTGGCGAAACCTTCGCAGACCTTGCCGTTGTCGGCGTTGATGGCGATCAGGCGAGCGTCTGCGGTCGGCAGGTAGAGGCGGCGCGGGCAGGCCTGGGCCACGGCCTGGCCAGCGTCGGTGATTTTCGGTGCCGGGCTGCCGTCACGGCTGACGTAGCGGTTTTCGTCATAGTACGAAACGCCGCGGCAGGTCATGTGGGCGAAGCCTTTAAAGGTGCCGACCGGGCTCTTGACCTGTGGGTCGTAGCGCCAGATTTCTGCGCCGGTGTCCGGATCCAGTGCCAGCAGGCGGCTGTGCGCGGTGCAGGCGTAGAGCATGCCGTTGACCTTCAGCGGGGTGTTCTGGTTGGTCAGCTCCACCGGGTCATTGTCGGTCGGCAGGTCACCGGTGCGAATGCGCCAGGCTTCTTCCAGGCGATACGCATTCTGCGGGGTGATCTGGCGCAGCGGCGAGTAACGGTCGCCATGCTCGGTGCGGCCGTAAGCCTGCCATTCGCCGTCGGGCATGGCCGGTGCGGCACTGGCCATTTCGCTGCTGTCGCGGCCCACTTCGCCGAACACTTCACCGGGGTGGGTGAACTGGCTGCCCAGGGCGCAAGCACCCGACGCGACCACGGCAACGCCGAGCAGTGCAGTGTTGGCTTTGCTGCCTGGGCCGATCAGCGGGCGACGTGCCCACGGCAGCAACAGCACCACACCGATGGCGAACCAGATGGCCAGGCGCGGCACCAGCTGCCACCAGTCCAGGCCCACTTCCAGCAAGGCCCACACGGTGCTGCCCAGTAGCACCAGGCCGTACAGGCCGAGGCCGATGCGGCGCTGGGCCAGCAGCAGGATGCCGGACAGGGCAAAGCCGATACCGGCGATCAGGTAGTACAGCGATCCGCCCAGCTGGCTCAGCTTGATGCCGCCGGCCAACAAGGCCAGGCCCATCAGCAACAGCAACGCGCCGATCAGGCGCGGTAGCCAGCGGCTTCCATTGTTGGCACCTTCAGTGCTCATCGTAGGTTCTCCGTCAGGTCAAAAAGGGGTTAGAAACTGCTCTGGATCTTGAGGCCGCCGACCAGGGCGCCATCGACCTGCGACACCCCGCCCGGGTGGCGGATGTACTGCAGGTTGGGGCGTACCGTGAGCCAGTCGGCCAGGTGGATGCCGTAGTACAGCTCGGCGCTGTACTCGGTGTCCTGCACCGGCAGGAAGCCGGGGTTGTCATAATCGTCGAGGCCGGCGGCCTGGTTGGCCAGGCGGGCGTTCTTGCGATAGGCAGGGTTGACGTGCACGCGCGCGAGGGCGAAACCGATGTCGTCCTTGGCGCGGGCGTCGAAAGGCCCTTTGTATACCAGTCCTGCCTGCACATAGTTGTCGATGGCATTGGTCTTCTTGTCATGCACCGTGGCGTTGGCGAACAGGCTCAGGCCACGCGACTGGTCGGACGCCAGCGAGGTCACCTGCTGCTGGGCGCCGAGCCACAAGCCGTGCTTGCTCGAGCTGCTGCGGTAGGCGGCGCCGCTAAGGGCTGCCGGCTGGCCGCTGCTGTCCTTGAGAACATCTTGTGCCTTGGCATTACTGTAGTAGTAGCCGGCGCGATATTCCCCTTTCAGGCCTTGGATACGTGGGCTCCATACCAGTTCGATCGGCATTACGGCACCCTGGGTGCCGCTGCCGCTGAGCTTGAACCCGTTGCCCGATTCGAGGTTGGACGGATTCTGCTCGAACACCCCGACTTGGGCATAGAGTGCGTCGCTGAGGTTGTAGCGCACGCGCAATGCCCACTGGCTGACCGGCCAGTTGTACCAGATGCCACCTACCCAGTTGCCCACTTGCGAGCCGCAGAACGCCAGGTTCTGGAAGTCGCAGGGGAAGCTGTTGAAGTCCTCGCCTTCGCCGAAGCGGCCGAATTTCACGTCCAGCGCGCCGTCGAAGTACTTCTGCTTGATCCACATCTGCGTCAACCGCCAGGTTTCGCCACGGCCCCAGACTTCCTGGGCCGAGGTGAAGCCACCCACGCGCGGGTCGTTGATGCGGTCGTTGCTGATGTTGTCGCCGTGGCGCTCGGTAATGGTCAGTTGGAATTCGGAGTCTTCCCAGCCGAGGATCTTTTCCAGGTCCAGGTGGCTACCGAAGGTGAACTGGTCGCTGTAGCGCGCGGTGCGGTCGTGGTCGTAACCGCCGTGCAGGTTGCTGCCCATCTCGCCGGTGTAGCCGAGGGTGAAGTCGTAGCCTTTTTCCAGCAACTGGCTGCGGGTGCCGCCCCAGTCGCCGAGCATCCACGGGGAGTCGCTGGCGAACATTTCAGTGGCGCTGGCGGGGGTTGCCAAGGCGCCGAGGGCAAGGCCGATGTAGCAGGGTTTGAGCAGTTGGAACATGAGATAGCGCTATCTTTTGATTATTGAAAAAATGGCAAGCGCATCGAAGAGCGAGCTCCTCAATGGATAGGACGACAAGTTGGGGTCGATGAAGCGTTTCAGCTTGCGGCGGGGAGGATATAGCGGAAGTTGTAAGAAAAAAAGACAAATTGTCGCAGTGGATTGTTGCGGGTTTGGCAACAGTCCTGGTATTTGCGGGATGTACATAACCTGTGGGAGCGGGTTCACTCGCGAATGCGGCGGTGGCTCCACCATTGCATTCACGGGTGAACCCGCTCCTACACAGGCCGCGTCTGATCAGAAGGTGGTACGCAAGCCGACCTCCACACTACGCCCAGGGGCTGGCGCGATATCCCGCAGGATCGAACTGGCGTAGCGCACGGTCTGGTCGGTCAGGTTCTCGCCGCGCACAAATGCCAGCCACTGGCTTTGGCCGATGTCGAAGCGATAGCCGACGCTGGCGCCCAGGGTGGTGTAGCCATCGGTGCTGGTTTCATTGGCCGGCTTGCGCTGCTGCGAGGCGGCATGCTGGACATCCACCCGAGCCTGCCAGCGATCCAGCTCCCAGACCAGTCCACTGTTCAGCCGTAGCGGCGCGATGCGGGGCAGCGCCTCGCCACTGTCGAGGTTCTTGGCCCGGGTGTAGTCACCGGACAGCTCCAGGGCGAAGCTGCCATAGCGGTTCTCGGCCAGCTGCCAGCGGTCTTGGGCCTCGATGCCGTAGAAGCGCGCCCGCACGCCCTGGTACTGGTATTCCGGGAAACCGTCGTGGTCATGATCGTGGTCGTGATCATCGTCGTCATGGCCGTGGTCATGCCCGCCCTCGCGCAGGTTGCCGGTGCCGATCAGGCCGATGTAGTTGCGAAAGTGGCTGTAGAACACCCCGACACTTCCCTTGTGGGTGCCATTGTCGAAGCGCAGCGCGAGGTCGGCGGAAATGGCCTTTTCCTTGTTCAGGCTGGCGTCGCCCACTTCATAGGCACCGGTGGCCACGTGGGCACCATTGGCGTACAGCTCGTAGAAGGTCGGGGCGCGTTCGGTATAGCCCAGGTTGGCGGCCAGCGACCAGATCGGGTCGAGCTGGTACACCGCACCCGATGACAGGCTGAAGGCGTTGAAGCTGCTGGCGCTGTCGGCGTTGACGAAGTTCTCGTTGCCCTTGGCGTCCGGGTCGACCCGGGTGTGCTCCATGCGCGCGCCCAGGCTCAGGTTCAGCCGCTCGGTGGCCTGCCACTGCTCCAGCATGAACAGCGCCAGGCTGTCGGTATCGGTGTGCGGGACAAACGCTTCCTCGCCCAAGGCCGAGAACTGGTTGCGGCTGACCTGGGCCCCGATTACCCCTTCTACCGGCCCGAGCGGTTGATGACGGGCTTCGATGCGCGCTTCGTAGCCCTTGTTCTTGAACGTGGTGTGGACCTCACCTTCTTCTATTTCACTGTGCTCGTAGTCGGTGTAGCCGGCGTCGACCTTGATCGAACTGAACGGGCCGTTCAGGTCACGCAGCTCGGAGGCGAAGGCGTAGTGGTCCTGTTGCATGTCCAGGCGCACACCGGGTTCGGCCACTGAGCCGTAGTTGCTGTCATAGCGGCTGTACGACAGCCCGGCGTAACCATGATCCCAGTGGTAGGCGCCGCCCAGTGCGCCACCGTCCTGGCGGCCGTCACTGTTTTCCAGGCGGTGCTTGCTGCCGGGCTCTTCGGCATCGCGCACCTTGGCGCTACGGGCATAGCCGGGAATGCGCAGGTCGTTGAACTGGCGGCTGTTGGCATCCAGGTGCAAGGCGAAGGCACCGTTGCCGGCCTCCAGCTTGCCGGCGCTGCTGCGGGTGGTG
>NZ_JABMCW010000305.1:0-6624 GCF_013179705.1 Pseudomonas sp. CM25
GTGAGTCCTACGCGCACCTGCCGATGCCGCGCATGACCAACACCTACATGCGTGCGGGCGAAAGCGACCCGCAGGAAATCATCGCGTCAGTGAAGAAAGGCATCTACTGCGCCAACCTCGGGGGTGGCCAGGTGGACATCACCAGCGGCAAGTTCGTGTTCTCGACCAGTGAGGCTTACCTGATCGAAGACGGCAAGATTACCGCACCGGTAAAAGGCGCGACCCTGATCGGCAATGGCCCGGAGGCGATGAGCCGGGTGTCGATGGTGGGCAACGACCTGGCGCTGGACAGCGGGGTAGGGACTTGCGGCAAGGACGGGCAGTCGGTCCCGGTCGGGGTAGGGCAGCCAACCTTGAAGCTGGATGCGATTACCGTGGGCGGTACCGGGGCTTGATGGCGGCGCGGGCCTGTGGGGTGGGCAAGCCCAAGCCCACAGGCCGCTGTGCGATCAGCGCAAGCCGCGCTGCATCTCGTCGAGGTCGCGGATGTACTTGAACATCTTGCGTGCGGCGGCGGGCGGCTTGTTCCGCGCCTTCTCGTGCTGGGCATGGCGCACCAGCGAGCGCAGCTGCTGGCGGTCGGTGTCGGGGTATTCTTTGACGAAGCGCTCGAGGTCTTCGTCGTTACCGTCGATCAGCCGGTCGCGCCAGCGCTCCAGGCCGTGGAAACGCTCGTTGTACTGGCGGCTCGAACTGTCCATCTGCTCGAGCAGGGCGTGGATGGCTTCCAGGTCCTGCACGCGCATCAGCTTGCCGACGAACGACATGTGGCGTTTGCGGGCACCGTGAGCGGTGTGCTTGCTGGCCTCGGCCAAGGCCTTGCGCAGCTCGTCGGTCAACGGCAGGCGGGCGAGGGTATCGGCCTTGAGCGTAGTCAGGCGCTCACCGAGTTCGACCAGCTCATGCAGTTCGCGCTTGATCTGGGTTTTGCTTTTTTCGCCGTCGAAGGCGTCGTCGTTTGAATCAACCATGGTGGCAGTCCGCTAGAAATCGCCGCCATGATAACCAGTCGGGGGCCGCTTGTCCGGCCCGGTCGTAGAATGACCCTCGCCGAACGCAGAATTTGAGTGGAGAGAACCATGAGTGCAGTCCAGAGCGTAGGTCCCAAGGACCTGCCAGCATTGCAGGAGCAGGTCGAGGCGATCATCGCCGAAGCGCGCCGCCAGGGGGCCAGTGCCTGCGAAGTGGCGGTGTCACTGGAGCAGGGCCTGTCCACCACGGTACGCCAGCGTGAGGTCGAAACGGTCGAGTTCAACCGCGACCAGGGCTTTGGCATCACCCTGTATGTCGGCCAGCGCAAAGGCTCGGCCAGCACTTCGGCCAGTGGCCCGGAAGCGATCCGCGAAACCGTCGCCGCTGCCTTGGCGATTGCCAAGCACACCTCCGAGGACGAATGCTCGGGCCTGGCCGACGCGGCGCTGATGGCCCGTGAAATCCCCGACCTGGACCTGTATCACGACTGGGACATCGAGCCCGAGAAGGCCATCGAGATGGCCCTCGCCTGCGAAGCGGCGGCGTTCGATGCCGACCCGCGCATCCTCAACGCGGACGGCACTACCCTCAATACCCACCAGGGCTGCCGCGTGTATGGCAACAGCCACGGTTTCATCGGTGCCTACGCCTCGACCCGGCACAGCCTCAGCTGCGTGATGATTGCCGAAGGCGACGGCCAGATGCAGCGTGACTACTGGTACGACGTGAACCGCCAGGGCGACCTGCTGGCCGACCCGCGTAGCATTGGCGTGCGCGCGGCCCAGCGTGCCGCCAGCCGCCTGGGCGCCCGCCCGGTACCCACGTGCGAGGTGCCGGTACTGTTTTCTGCCGAGCTCGCCGGTGGCTTGTTCGGCAGCTTCCTGTCGGCCATTTCCGGCGGCAACCTGTACCGTAAATCGTCGTTCCTGGAGGGCACCATTGGCCAGCGCCTGTTCCCCACCTGGCTGACCCTGGACGAGCGCCCGCACATCCCTCGCGCACTCGGCAGCGCTGCGTTCGACGGTGATGGCCTGGCCACCTATGCCAAACCGTTCGTCGACAAAGGCGAGCTGGTGTCGTACCTGTTGGGTACCTATTCCGGGCGCAAGCTGGGGTTGCCAAGCACGGCCAACTCGGGCGGCGTGCACAACTTGTTCGTCAGCCATGGCGTGGAAGACCAGGCAGCGCTGATCCGCCGCATGGGCCGCGGGCTGTTAGTGACAGAGCTGATGGGGCATGGGCTGAACATGGTGACGGGTGACTACTCCCGTGGTGCAGCAGGGTTCTGGGTCGAGAATGGCGAGATCCAGCACGCAGTGCAGGAAGTCACCATTGCCGGCAATATGAAGGACATGTTCCAGCAGATTGTGGCGATTGGCAGTGATCTTGAAACTCGTAGCAATATTCATACTGGCTCGGTGCTTATCGAGCGGATGACGGTTGCAGGAAGCTGATCTTCAGCAAACCTGCCAAGACCCGGCCCTCGCGCCGGGTTTTTTTTCACCACGTTTTTATTGAAGTGATTCTGTTTATCACTTAATAATGAATATCATTACCCAGTAGCCCGGCGATGATGTTCATGAAACCCGTCCTCCGCGAACTCCCCTACCTGGAAAACTGGCGCTGGCTCAGCCGTCGCATCCGATGTGCCCTCGAACCCGACGAGCCGCGCCTGATCGAGCACTACCTGGCCGAAGGCCGCTACCTGGTGTGCTGCACCGACACCTCGCCATGGACGGTGGCGCTGACATCCTTCCGCCTGCTGCTGGATACCGCCTGCGACCGCATGCTGCCCTGGCATTGGCGCTGCCTGTGCCTTGACCAGGCCTGGCGCCCTTTGCTGGACCTGCGCAACCTCGACCGCCAGGAAAGCAACCAGCGCTGGCAGCCCTATGCCCTGCAATTGGCCAGTTGCCGCCTGCTGCCGTCGATTTCTCCCGATGAACTGATGCAAGGATTTGATGATGAGTGATACCCGTATCGAGCGTGACAGCATGGGTGAACTGCAGGTGCCGGCCCAGGCCCTGTACGGCGCCCAGACCCAGCGCGCGGTCGACAACTTCCCGATCAGCGGCCAGCGCATGCCGGCCCAGTTCATTCGTGCGCTGTTGCTGGCCAAGGCTGCCGCGGCCAAGGCCAACGTCGAGGTGGAGCAACTGTCGGCTGCGCAGGGCCAGGCCATCGTCAAGGCCGTGGAGCAACTGCTGGCGGGCGACTTCATCCAGCACTTCCCGGTGGACGTGTTCCAGACAGGTTCCGGCACCAGCTCGAACATGAACGCCAACGAAGTCATCGCCACCCTGGCAACCCGCGTGCTGGGTGAGACGGTCAACGCCAATGACCACGTCAACTGTGGCCAGAGCAGCAACGACATCATCCCGACCACCATCCATGTCAGCGCCGCGCTGGCCCTGCACGAGCAGTTGTTACCGGCCCTGGCCCACCTGGTACAGGTGATCGAGACCAAGTCGGCGCAAGTGCATCGGTATGTGAAGACCGGTCGTACGCACTTGATGGACGCCATGCCGGTTCGCATGAGCCAGGTACTGGATGGCTGGGCAGCGCAAATCAACGGCGCCAAAGCGCATATCGGAGCCACTTTGCCGAGCCTGCAGACGTTGGCCCAGGGCGGCACAGCCGTGGGTACCGGCATCAACGCCCACCCGCAGTTCGCAGCCGGTTTTGCCCGTCAACTCAGCGGCCTGAGCAAGGTCGAGTTCACCCCCGGGCAGAACCTGTTCGCCCTGATCGGCTCGCAGGACACCGCCGTGGCCCTGTCCGGCCAGCTCAAGACCACCGCCGTGGCGCTGATGAAGATCGCCAACGACCTGCGCTGGATGAACTCCGGCCCACTGGCCGGTCTGGGCGAAATCGAGCTGCAAGGCCTGCAGCCGGGCTCGTCGATCATGCCAGGCAAGGTCAACCCGGTGATTCCGGAGGCCACCGCCATGGTTGCCGCCCAGGTGATCGGCAACGACGCAACCATCGCCATCGCCGGCCAGTCAGGCAACTTCGAGCTGAACGTGATGCTGCCGGTCATCGCCCGCAACCTGCTGGAAAGCATCGAGCTGATGGCCAACGTCAGTCGGCTGCTGGCCGACAAGGCCATCGCCAGCTTCAAGGTCAATGAAGGCAAGCTCAAGGAGGCCTTGGCGCGCAACCCGATCCTGGTCACCGCGCTGAACCCGATCATTGGCTACCTGAAGGCCGCTGAAATCGCCAAGACCGCCTACAAGCAGGGCCGCCCGGTCATTGATGTGGCGCTGGAGCACACCGACCTGTCGCGCGCCCAGCTGGAAGCGCTGCTGGATCCGGAAAAACTCACCGCCGGCGGCATCTGACCGGGCGTCAATGCCCGCAGGAGAAACGTCATGCAGTACTGGAAACGCACCACCGAAATCGCCAACCGCCTGTTTGAACAAGGCCAGCTGGTGGATGCCCGGGAACACTACCTGCAAGCCCTGGCGCTGGCCCAGGTGCTGTTCGAGCGCTGGAATGATGTGGACGAGGCGGTGGCCGCTTTCGTCATTGCCCACCACAACCTCGCCGACCTGCATCTGCGCCTTAACCAGCCACACGAAAGCGCCGACTACCTCTGCGCGGCTCACCAGCGGCTGCTTCAGGCCAGTCAGGAAGCGCGTTTGCCCCAGGGCCTGCGCGATGCGGCCCTGCGCCACAGCGGGCGCACCTACACCGAATTGCTGAGTTTCATCGCCGAGTATGGCCAGTACCCGCGTACCGCGCGCCTGCTCAACCGTCACAGCGCCGGGGCCAGCGCCGTTGCTGCCCAAGCACAAACGGCGCCCAGCCCCCATACCTACGGAATCCACTGACATGCCCCACACCTTGCCTGCATTGCCTTACGCCTACGATGCGCTGGAACCGCACATCGATGCTCAAACCATGGAAATTCACCACACCAAGCACCACCAGACCTACGTCAACGGCCTCAACGCCGCCATCGAAGGCACCGAATGGGCTGAATGGCCGGTCGAGAAACTGGTCGGCGCGGTCAAGCAACTGCCGGAAAACCTGCGCGGCGCGGTGACCAACCATGGTGGCGGCCACGCCAACCACAGCCTGTTCTGGCGGGTGATGTCGCCAGAGGGCGGCGGCGAACCGCACGGTCAGGTGGCACAAGCCATCGGCGCGCAGCTGGGCGGCTTCGACGCGTTCAAGGACGCCTTCACAAAAGCTGCGCTGACTCGCTTCGGCAGCGGCTGGGCCTGGCTCAGCGTGACCCCGCAGAAAACCCTCGTGGTTGAGAGCAGCGGCAACCAGGACAGCCCGCTGATGCACGGCAACACCCCGATCCTTGGCCTGGACGTGTGGGAACACGCCTACTACCTCAAGTACCAGAACCGTCGCCCGGAATACATCGGTGCCTTCTACAACGTCATTAACTGGGCGGAAGTGGAACGTCGCTATGTCGAAGCCTTGAAGTGAGTCTGACCGGTATGCGCTCTGAGGTGATGTCTGTCAGCAGTGTGCGCCTGTTCCGTCTGGCGCTCGGGACTGTGCTATTGCTGGCCGGCACCGCGCTGCTGGTGGCGCGGGGCCTCGCCTGGCTCGACCTGGAACCCCGCATGCTGCGCGCCCTGGAGGGCGGAGCACTGTGCGCGTTGGGTACGGCACTGGGCGCGGTACCGGTACTGATCATTCGCAACATGCCGGTGGCGCTGGCTGACACGCTGCTGGGCTTTGGTGCCGGGGTGATGCTGGCGGCCACGGCGTTTTCCTTGATAATCCCAGGGCTGGATGCGGCGCAGAACATTGGTTTCAGCCCCTGGGGTGCAGGTGGGCTGATCAGCTTCGGCCTGATGTTCGGCGCCTTGTGCCTGTTCCTGATCGACCTCAAGGTTTCCGGTGCATCGCCCGAGGCGCTGGTCGGTACGGAAAACCAGCCGGTGATTGCCGCACGCATCTGGTTGTTCGTGATTGCCATCATTGCTCACAATATCCCTGAAGGCATGGCCATTGGCGTGTCGGCGGGTGGTGGCATGCCCGATGCCGACAGCCTGGCCATGGGCATCGCCTTGCAGGACGTTCCCGAAGGCCTGGTGATCGCACTGGTGCTGGCTGGCGCGGGCATGCCGCGTTTCAAGGCTTTTCTCATCGGCGCGGCCTCTGGCCTGGTCGAGCCGGTGGCCGCAGTGATCTGTGCGTGGCTGGTGAACGTCGCCGAACTGCTGCTGCCGTTGGGCCTGGCCTGCGCCGCGGGGGCAATGCTGCTGGTAGTGACCCAGGAAATCATCCCCGAATCGCGCAGCAACGGCCATCACCGCCTGGCCAGCCTGGGGCTGTGCATAGGCTTCTGCCTGATGATGGTGATGGATACGGCGATGTCCTGATCCAGCCTGCCGGAAGGTTGACGCTGAGCCTGTAGGAGCGGCCTTGTGTCGCAATGCGCGATGGGGCGCGCAGCGGCCCCAAGATTTCAGCAGCGATGCACAGATTGCAGGGGCTGCTTTGCGACCCTTTCGCGACATAAGGCCGCTCCTACAAGGGTGGCCTTGCTAGCCACGTAGTTATTCGCCTTCGTCGAAGAAGTTGTTGATCAGCTCGACCAGCGCGTCCATGGCGTCGTTGTCCTGATCACCTTCGGTATGCAGGTGCACCTGGGTGCCCTTGCCGGCCGCGAGCATCATCACC
>NZ_JABMCW010000306.1:0-6601 GCF_013179705.1 Pseudomonas sp. CM25
ATATTCTCGTCCCGCACGCAGGGCAGTCAGTGTGGCGCACATTTTTATATGCGACGATTGCCGTAGTGGCTTCAACTCGCTCGAGTTCGCGAATAATTTCGTCAAGAGACTTCTTGTCGGGAGAACTAGCTGTTGGCTCTTTTGAGGCGTGCAAGTATGAGCCAAGCTTATTATAGTACTTCCGAAATTTTCCCCATTTTATTGCTTGTACTTGCCCGATGCTGATCCATTTCTTTGGCTCCACATTTGGATCAGTTTCCGCTCCAATGGAAATGTCACCGCTTTGGTCGGATATGGGGTCAAATGAGGCTAAAAGCTTGATGATTTGGTCGGCTCGCCATTCTTTAACGAGAGCGCCAGGGATAATGTCCCCATATTGCTTGAGTTGCCGATAGGCCACGGTCTCGAAGCAAAATCTCAGTTCCAAGCATGCATATTTGAACTCGTTCTCATCATTGGAACTTAAAAGCTTTTTGGCACGATTAAGGGTGCTAGAAATATTAAATAAGTCCATTACTATCTCTCATGAAATGTGCTACCACTCTCCGGACGATTTTGTATCACAAAAACTACAGAAATAAACCCCCGTGACAACGGCTTTTTGTGGCTAGTCTGACTAAATTTGGAAGTCGTGCTTCGCTAGAGAGGCGCTCACCTGGCTATTGGGATGGCGGCGTAACGGCCGGCTTCCTTGGCCGAGCGGATAGGTGGCTACAAAGACCACGGTTTCATTCATGCCACTGTGCCACCTCTTGCGTCGGGCATCCTTAGGCAAAGTACGCAAGACGGCCTCTAGCTTGTCGACCCCACACGACATCACTGATCCCGCTGAGGGTGCCAAGGTAGCTAGGCGAGACTCATTTTGAGTCTAGTGGCTTCCGGTGTGTCGATGTGGCTGGATGAACGTCAAGATCCAATAGCGTCTCTGCCCTGTTTTCTCGGAGAATTGACCGAAGTGTTGTTCTCGTGACAAAGATCGGCATCGGACAGAAAAGGCCATTATGCTCGTCAGTGAATTTGGGATTTGGTGAAAATTTGTCATTTATCATTTTTATTCTCAGAAAGTTAACAAATAGTTCTATTTGGGTGTGATAATTTATTGGCTATGTTTATAATGTCTGCTAATCATGAGGTGGGCGTTTGTTAATGAAGTCAGATATTTCATCTGATTTAGCACCCATATCATCGCCTTGGCAAACTTGGCTTCCTTCTAGATTCATTTTTCCCCTTTCATTAATTGTGGCCGCTAGCCTTCCTCCTGCTGTGCATGCTAGTGCTACACTGGCTTGGCCGCTGATGCTATGCCCGATGTTCTCTGAGAGCAGTGAGCCCGCGTTTGCTGCGACTCTGAGCGCGGTCGAAAGCCTGGAAGCGTAGTCCGAATCCTGGCCCTTCTTGACCGTCTCCATAGCTTTTCCTAAAGCAGACTGCGTCGAACCATTCGGCGCGTTCTGTTCTTTCACAAGATCACTGGCACTGTTCCCGCTTTCGTAGGGAACATCATGGATGTTGGCTTGAGCAGCCTTGAACGCAGCGGTAAGGGCTGAGGCACCTCCTGCAATCTCTTTTGCTCCCGCTAGCGCGGAAGCGCCCGCTGACGTGATTGCCGAGGCCGCCAGAGTAGCGGCACCGACTGCAGCACCTGCCCCAAAGCTACCAATCCCGGCGCTTTGACCAGCAGCTCCTACGATTCCTGCCAGCATGGGAGGGAGCTTGTTGACCAAGGAAAGCAAAATCACTGCTGCGACCAACAACACGCAGAGGCTGTTCAAGTCCGGAGTTCCGGTTGCAAAGGCCCTGTAATACTGATCCAGGAATGACTTACCTACTCCAATTAAAAACGTCATGGTAAAAAGCTGGACGCCAATCCCGAGCACCGTTTTGTAGAAGCTAATCGCAATATCTGATGTCCACCTACTACCGCCAAATCCCAAGAGGAGGATCCCCGCGTAAGCAAGCAGCCAAGCCGATACGAGTAATAGGAGCATGTTCACGGCGATGAGTGCCAAGATCACTAAAACCACTATCGCGGCGGCGAGCATCAATGCGGATACCACTGGTGACAAAACCGAGGCAGAAGCGCTGACCTTGGTCAGGATGCCGAATCCGATATCCACAATGCTTGACGGAGATAATCCGGTACCTAGCCCCGCCGCCTTGGCGCTTATCGCCCGCATCGTATTGATGATGGACATTGAAATCGCTGGGCCATTTTGGAGCAGCCACCAGAAAAAGCCCATGGTGCCGAAGAAGCGGATGGTTTCGGCAAAAAATGACTGTAGATCAGCATTTCGTAATGCCATGAGGCCGTAAGTCCACACCATGCTGATCAGCGCGAGGCTCCAGAACAGCCATGACGCGCTGGAGGTGATCTCGGATTGCCAAGTGGTGGCAACGGTCGAGAAGCTGTCGAGGATTTTATTGAGCATGTTTCCGCTATCGAGCCCACCAGCGAGTGCGGTCTTGCTGAACGAAAGTGCTGTTATGGCTAGGTAGATGGTCAATGATCTTTTCATGGGTCACCATTTCCTATCATCGCTTTGGGTGTTTTTATGCCCAAGGACGCAAGCGTCGTAGCTATTTTTTTGAGATGTATCTCGTCCTTCCGTCGGGGTATCGCACTCAACAGAGGTAGGCGTTTGTGGAGCATCACAGCCGTTGAGCAGCAGTGCGCTCAGAATGAGAATTCGTTTAAGTTGTGCGTGCATGCTCTTTCCTCACCAGCCTTTATCAGCGCTTGGGCTGTTTCGGCTACTCAGTGCTCGTTTGTCAGCGGCGGTGTGTTGAGCGTCGCGATCAATACGGACTTGAGCGCTGGTGGCCTGGGCGTTTTGCTGAGCAATCAGCAAGCTGCGAATTTGCAGAAGCTGATTTGCCTGTGCGCTAGCAAGCTGATTGGCTGCCTGGATGGCTTGCATCTGACCTTCCGCGCTGGTTGCCTGTCGCTGTAGGCCTGCGAGCTCACCAGCGTCTTTGCGCAATGTTTCCTGTTGCTTTGAGACGCTGGTCAGTAGGGCATCATTCGCGCGCTTCTTTGTGGAGCTGGCCTCTTTCTGTGCTTGTGCAATGGCTTGTTGATCCGATACACCGCACGCGTCCGAGCCTATGCAAGATGCGCTTTCGTAGTGGGCCGTATCCTGGTAACGCTCAAGATATTTCTCCAGACTGCCAGCTTGGGTCTTGTAGTAGCTGAGTGTGTCCTGAGCAGCGAGAAGCATAGAAATCGTCTGATCGGCCTGACTCCAGATGTAGTCTGCTGGAGCCGCTGAGTTTCGCAGCATGATCTGGTACTGCTGCAGTTGGGTTTTGTACTGCTCGATCTGCTTCGTCACCGCAGCGACATTTTGAATCGCGCTGACAGTTGTCTGGCTCAGATTCACTCCATCCACGACAGGGATTCCGGCGAATGCAAGGTGCAAGGGCAGGGCGCTGGCTATCGCGAAAATCCACTGCTGTTTCTTCGATCTTTTCATAGGGACTCCAGAAGCGAAGGCTCGATTTTTTTAGCCGCTAAAATTTCAGTGCCTGGACCAGCCGAAGCATTTCGTCTTGATTGGCCTCAATGCGTTTCAGCAGCGCTCGTACCATGCCTGGTGTTAGCGGAGTACCGCAGGCCGTCAATTTGGCGTCATCGGTTAGCCATAGCTTCAGAAGCCCACCAAGGCGGCCTTGGTCAGCGTTGATCTTTACGATCTGCGCTACGTACTGGGAGTCGAGCGTGCTTGTAATCTCATAGCCGAGGCTCAGGCGCCGCAGGTACTCAGCGACCGTCAGGCTCGCCTTGGATGCGTTTTCTTTAATGGTTAGCTCCTCACTCGGTAATACCGGCACACGTAAATGCTTTCCGTGTTTACGTGTATCTCTCGCAGCTTCATTGCGGTTCATGGTCTGACCTCTCTTTGGTGTTCACAGAGTCGCGGCAGCGACTGCCTCGCAGAGCAAGACAGCATTGAGCGCCGAAGGCGCGAATACGCGAGAGTGAAATTAGATAGCCGACTTGTCGGTTAGCTAACTTCACCTGTCTTGCCCTGAATATTCGTATGGCTGGCATGAATGTCAGCAGTGATCTCGGGTAAACAATAGGGTTGCTACAGCGTTCAGTTATGAGGTGATCGCTGAAACAATTGTATTGATCGAATATTGAACGCCTGGGCAACGATTGTTCGGCTCAGCAACGGTGTTCAATAGCTATTGAACGCCGCAGTGTACGGGTAGCAATCGCTTGGCGTAGCGACGAAACGCTTGATAGCCAAAGTCGATAGATCCCTCATCATGCAAGGTCGTCCATATCCCTAACAAAGACCAACCTCCTTCAATCGCTTGCAGAATATCCTCGCGTAGCAGGATGAACTTGGCCAAGTTGGTAGCAGGGCTTGAGGGCGGATAGGTTGCAGCTACTCGTTCCGCGATCCACACAGTAAGTGGTTTCATTTCAACCTCTTGGACGACTATGTCTCAGAGCTAGGCTCTGGACCCTCAACTGTCAAAATCCGAACTGGTGATAAGCCAGAGCTAGACCTGTTTACCTTTAACTTCTTTAAATATTCCTTTCCTACGGTAGACCGACTCTCGTTCTTGACAGTTGAGGGGCTTTCTTTCGGACTTGCTGTCGGGGTCCTTGGAGGCGCGTTATCGGAACTCGCTGGCTCCCATGAAGATGATTGGTCCTTGAAGTTATAACTGCCGTCTCGGTAGCGCTTGATCACTCCGTGGAACCACCTGATCGCTGTGGTTTTGATCGATCCTGCTTTGATTGCAGCTGACAGCTCGTTCAGCATCCGCTGCTGGTCAATGGGCGCAACCTGCTCCAGCGCCTTGAAAATTTGGCTCCTGGTTTCCGCGGAGACCAATGCCGCCAACCGTAGCGGAGGATCCCCGGCCGCCGGGGCTGGGTTGGGCGACGTAGTAGTTTTTTTATTTTTTGGTTTTATTGTTTGTTTAGTATTTATATGTGCTTGTTTCTCCGGGTGCGGCTGATCCGTCGTCGGTTTATCCACGTTTGGGTTTTCGCAATATGGTGCAGAGTCGGCCCTTTCAGACGGTTCGTCAGAGATATGCCACACCGTCTTTGCGAATCGACCTCGAGAGTCGTGGGTGCGCTCGATGCTCAAATAGCCTGCGGTCTCAAGCTCTTGCAGTCCGCTCCTGGTTGCGGCTGCACCAGTACCATTTTTCTTGGCTAGCGATTCCATTGTCAGATACGGATAGCCTGGGGGTAGGGAAAGCAATTTCACCAATAGTCCTAACGATTTCCAACTCAAGTTTTGGTCACTTATTACATCGTTAGGGATGATTGTGAAATGACTTGATACCTTCCTTTTTACAATTAGGGATATAGACATCGTCGTCAGCCCTGCTCGAGAACCTTGGCTACATCTGCGGTTCTAAAGTAAATCCTTCTGCCAATTCTGACCTTGCAAGGAAGAAATTTTCTCGATACCTCATTGTCGCCACTCAGGCTGATTCTCAGGCCGTCCTTGCTTCTATGTAATACCTCTGCAAGCTGCTCAAGGGACAAAAGTGGAGCCCCAGAGAATAAGTCGCGTATGTATTCTTCCGTGGTCATGTTAGGTGTCCTCCGCTTAATTTCGGATATCCTATGACACCTAACGCGATTTTTAAAAGTATTTTTTCAAACTCCACTTGACGGTGAAAAAGTTTAGCTATAGCTCCTCTTAATTGTTTAGTTAAACTTTTCCAGAGTTGTAGTTTTTTAGCGGCTAAAATTTATTTTCAGCTTGTGGGTCGCGATAGAAGAGCTAAGGACTTTAGCTAAACTACCTTTTGGGGTTTAGCTAAACTTTTCTTTCTTTTTGACATGCTATCTAGTCGGGCAACTAGATCCTCGGAGCGTAAGTGCGTATATCTTTTCAACATTTGCATTGATTTGTGGCCGCTGATGCTCGATACCTCTTGGTCGGAGAGACCGCCCTCCACAAGGCGGCTTACCGCCTCATGTCTCAAGTCGTGAAATCTGAAGTCGGATAGCTGTAGCTTCTTGACCAGTAGCCCCCAGATTTTTGTGAACGCGTAGGGGCGACGTTTCCCGTCCTTCCCAGGTTCACCAAAAAACACCAGATTGCAATCGCTAGGGCGAGCGGGATTCATCATCGCGGCTTTGAAAAGCGCAGTCGCTCGCTTGCTCAGTGGCACAGTTCGTTGACCATCATTTTTCGTGTCAACGAGTCTTACGATGCGTCGCTCTGTATCCACCTGAGGTCTGCGTAGCGACGCGATTTCACCTGAGCGCATACCAGTTTCCAGAGCGATGCCAACGATCCACCCAAGCATTGGATTGCTATGCCGATTCACCTCTGCGAACAGCCGCCGTTCCTCATCCGGCGAGAGTCTACGATTGCGACCCTCCCCGGGGCTTGGCTTGCGTATATTCAACACGGGGTTAAACGTCAGGCCCAGCCCCCATTCTTGGATCGCGACCGTGAAAACGTGGCTCAGTAGAGCCAGCTCCAGGCGAACGGTGTTGTTGCTGGTCGTGCCTGCGCGGCCTGGCTCGTTAAGGCGCTTGTCGCGATAGTTGGCAATGGTTTCAGCGGAAAGGGCTGCGAGAGAATACTTGCCC
This sequence comes from Pseudomonas sp. CM25, assembly GCF_013179705.1. NCBI lineage: Bacteria > Pseudomonadati > Pseudomonadota > Gammaproteobacteria > Pseudomonadales > Pseudomonadaceae > Pseudomonas > Pseudomonas sp. CM25. The sequence goes on from NZ_JABMCW010000306.1 coordinate 6,581, forward strand.
AGATGCTCCGTTAGCTTTTTA
>NZ_JABMCW010000307.1:0-6512 GCF_013179705.1 Pseudomonas sp. CM25
CGCAGTTTCGGTTGTGCGGTCATAAGCCCCCCAGGTCATCAGCCCAGCTGGTGTCGTTGAAGTCGGGACCGCTGGCCGGGCGGCGGGATGCGAACGGGGCGGCGCCTGCCGGCTGCGGCAGTTCGTCTTCCCAACGCTTGCCGTTCAGCCAGGTTGAGGCGTGCGGGATGAACTGGCCGCCGTCCTTGGTCCAGTCGGTCGACACGATCCAGGCAGCCAGCGCCTTGGCCATCAGGTCGAACAGGTCAGCGGTGACCTTGATCTTCGCCCAGGCCTTCTTGGCGTCGGCCTTGCTCACCTTGCGCGGGTAGATCGACCAGAACCGCTCGAAGTCGATCAGTTCGCTTTCGCGAGAGTCAGTCCTTACTCCCTTCAGTGCTTGCTTACCTTCAATACTTACTAGTGTCGGATTTGCCGGATACGGCTGAGCCGGAATCGGTTCAACCGGATACGGCAAAGCCGGAAGCGGTGTTTCCGACACGACGTAGTGGGTTTCGCCCAGCAAACCGGACTCGCCACGGTCCTGGCGGCGCTGGACGTAGCCGGCGGTGATCAGCTCTTGCAGCAGGCCGTACACACCGTCACGACCAGTAGGCTTCGACGACTTGGCAGTCTCGTTGCGCAGGTGGGTGACGGACACAGCCCAGTGGTCTGGCTTGCCCAGCAGGAAGACCAGCAGGCCGCGGGCAGCCCAGCTCAGGCGCCCGTCCTCGCTGATCGACTTGTTGAGCATGTAGAAATTGGCCTCGGGACGAGGCGCACGGATGATGCTCATGGCTCCTCCCGATCGATCATGGCGCGTAGATCACGGTCGAGATCAGTGACCTTCGCCCAGTCGTGGCCGATGTTCATGTACACCGCGACAGCGTCATTGCTGGGCTCGTCGCACTTCTTGCGCAGCCAGGTGTAGAGGACGTGCGTCTCGGTGAGCGCTTTCTTGTCGGCCTGCAGCTGTTCGGAGTAGCGACGAAAACGCTCGTTCTCGGCCTTGAGCTGGTCGATTTCGCCCAGAAGGGAACGTGCGTCTCGCTCACTGAAAGCCGGATCAAGCGATTCCCCGCCCTTTCTCATGCGGTCAATCAGCTCCAGCCTTTCCTGTATCCTTGCGATGCTCATGCTGCCTCCAGAGGCAGGCGCTGCCCACGAATGCGCACAAGCTCATCAAGATTCCAGTACGCGGCCTCTATCGACGCGCCCAGTGCGTTGTAGCCGCACCATTCGCAGTGCCACAGGCCGCCACGAGGGCGAATTCTCGGTTTCATGCTGCACCCCGCACGGCCTTGTCGTGAGTGTGCAGGCCGTCCCAGTTCTTCTTCATGGGCAGCTCGCCGGCCAGGTACAGCTCGTACAGGCGCACGGCGCCCTTGCGCAGGAGGATCGGCGTGTAGCTGATGAACGCCTCTTTCCCGTGCAGGGTGATCTCCTGCTGGTGCTCGGTCATGTACTTGTCGCGGGCGTAGGCCGCGACGCGGTACCGGGTGCCGGACTTGCTCTCGTTGTAGAGCCAGTTGCGGCGCTCGAGGAAGTGGCCAACCTGCATCACGTTGACCCCATTGAGGCCCTTGCAGAACTGGACGTGGCTCATGCCTTCCTTGAAGAGGTTCTCCAGGTGGTCGATCTTTTTGGCCTGGGCCTCGACCTGGACGGTGAGCAGGACGCGGGCTTTCTCCGACTCCAGGGCCATCTGGAGGATTTCCAGCTTGCTGAGGTCGACGGGCGCGGCGGGGCTTTGATTCAAGCGCGCTCATGCGATCGAAAACCTTGGCCTGCAGCTCGTAGCTGTACGACATTGCCATCAAGCACGCTTCCCGCTTCGGGAAGGAATAGCCGCGACGAGCGCGCCCATAGCCGTCAGGGAGATCGGCTGAAAAATCAGCCGATGTCGCGCCGAGCACTTCCGGCACCTTGGCCAGGAAGTTCTTGTGCATCAGCTTTGGATAGCCCTCGCAAGGGAATGCCATGCCTGCGGCATAAGCCTTTGCCTTCCTGTCGTCATTGATGAAGTCGACGAGTTCAAGGCTCGTCATCATCGGCGCCACGAAATCGTGGTTCGCATTTTGTGGCGCGGGCCGGATGAGGGCCTGTACACTTTGGGTCTGCATATGCATAATTCCCTTCAGAGTTTTGTGTTGCAGAGAGCCGGGCCTTCACCCCCGGCTTTTTTGTGCCCGTAATTCGGGCTTATCAGGGCCTGTTCAGGCCTTGCGCTGGAACGGAAGAACCGCCCCCCTCGCGTTTCGAGGTTTCGTTCGGCTGGCCAGCTCTCGATCAATCAGCTCAGCTGCTAGCGCTTCCGGGGTCATTCCCCGCTTTCGCGCCTCTCGCTCAAGCAACTCCATCGATCCCTGATCCAGACCGAATTGTTCGGTCGGCATAGGGCCTCCTCGCGGCCTTCAGGCTGCGGTTTGATCGCCGGTATTCTCCGAAGCCAGGGCAGCCAGCTGCGCTTCCAGCAGTTCGCGGCACAGCACGGCACGCTGAGTGCGGTGATACGCGGCTAACGCCTGAATCAAGTTGAAAGTGTCCTCATCGACCCGGACCTTGATCTCGCGGTCATGCAGGTGCTTGGGATTGGCATACATACGGGGCACTGCTCCTTGCAGGTGGTGAGCGGGTTAAGCGGCAGAAAGCGCGTGGGTCGGGTTGCTGTCGATCTGGCTCCATGGGAACGAAGGACACAGATCGGCACGATTCACAGCGCCATTCGTAAGCGCCTCAATCTGTAGTGCGCGCTTGGCTGGGACCGTGCGCTCTCCTGAACACCATTGGTTGACGGTGGGTGCCGCAACATTCAGCCGGCGCGCCAATTCCGCCTGGCTGCCCAGCACGCGGGATGCTTCTTTGGCTGCTTCTGCTGATTTCATGAGTTCTCTCCTGGAGATTTACCGATGAATATAAGGCATTACCTTATTTTGTACAAGCCATTGCCTAATCGCGCTGGCGATAGGCCTAATTAGGCAATGCTTACCGGACCAGAATTAGGTGCAGCCATTGATGCTGCGCGGATCGCCAAGGGCGTATCTAAGAAACAGCTCGCAGACGACTTCCAGGTGAAGCCTCCGTCGGTACAGGGCTGGGTGAAAAACGGCCGGATCGACAAGTCCAAGCTGATGGACGTGATCGCTTACTTTTCTGACGTGGTTGGCCCTGAACACTGGGGGCTTCGCCCTGGCTTCTCCTACGAGAGCATCCAGGACGTCACTTCGGAACCTGTCGCAGAGCCGGCGCCAACCTCAGCTGCCGACATGGTTCGCGCCATGCTCGCCAAGCAAGGCAAGAACTTGTCGGATTCGGCGCGCGCACAGTTGATTGCAGCCGCCGAAGCGACCGATGAAGGAAATGTGATTACCGTAGATTTCACCCGGCCTGGCCTGGTCGGGGACGAGGTCCGGATCGCTCACTACGATATCCGCGCTGCAATGGGTGGCGGCCAACTCCCCCACGACTACCCGGAAATGCTCAAGGACATTCGCGTCAGCCCCAGTCACCTGCGGGAAATCGGCGTCGAGTTCGAGGAGCACTACCACCTGAAAGTAGTCACCGGCTGGGGCCAGTCGATGGAGCCCACGATCAAGCATCGCGACCCGCTGATCGTGAACATCAACGTCCGCGAATTCGTGGGCGACGGTATCTACCTATTCGTGTGGGACGACCTTCTCTACATCAAGCGGCTGCAGGTCGCTGATGAGGAACACTACGAGATGATTTCGGACAATGCCAGGCACAAGGATCGACTGATCCGGCGGGACATGACCTACATTCAGGCCAGGGTGCTGCTGGTCTGGAATGCGCACCTTGTGTGAACCACCTGCAGGCGCAAGATCATCTGCAAGGATTTGGCGATCTGGCAGCTTTAGTGGGCTGCCTCTTTAGCAAGGAAACTATATGTCACGAATGATTTTCGCTGTGCTTGGCTTGGCTTTGATTCCTGCGGTTTCCGCGGCCACGTCACTGCACGTGCCATCGGACTCCAAGGCCACCTACACTGTCTTGGCTCGAGATACCTACGGAAATGAGCGCACGATCACGACGAAGCGCATCGGATCGAGTGGCACCTCCTATTCTCGACGCTTGTACAACTGCGAAGATCGCACAGTGAAGTACCTTGGTACCGGCGAAACCCTGGAGCAGATGAAAGCCTCCCAGCCTGATCCTCGAATGGGTCCCATTGTTTCCGGTTCAATCGCCGATTACGTCGGCGCGGAAGCTTGCCGATAGGCTGAGTCCCTACCATGACCTTAACCAAACCCAACCAGCAGCTGCGCCGAGAGTTCCAAGACCTGGCCAATGACCTGAAATGGTCAGCAGTCGAGCTAATGCAGATAGCGGTGCGGCTGAGCCAGGCCGGGAACGAGAATGACGCCCAGGCCGTGATCAGGATCTGCCAGGTGATGCAGGCGGGAGAGGACCGGTTCGTGGGGTACGGAGATGAGGTGAAGGCGGGACTTATCCTCAGAGAGGAAACGTAATGGTAGGACCGGGAGCTGCTGGAGAGGAATGCGCACTTAGTTTGATAGTTAGGTTAGCTAGAGTGGGTTAAGGTAGGGCCCACTCAGCGTAAAGCCGGAATTCAACAGAGTCAGGCAGTTGCCAATCTCCGAAAAACTGCGCCCCTAATATTCATAAATTCATTGAGCTCATCTGAAACACCCTTCTGCCCGTAGAATCGACCAGAGTCAACACCATAATCGACTGTCAACTGAAGACGCTTTCGGAGATCTGCCACATAGACAGGGTCATATTCCTCTCGTCCATGCTTGCCCTTCTTCAAAATCCTTGTGATGATCTCCCCTTCCTTAAGAACATCAACTAGCCCGTTGCGCTCGGAGAGCTCAAAGTCAAACCTACCGAGCTTTTCTCGCAAATCATTGTAAGAAAGATACTTATCAGACTTCATGATTTTGCGTGAATTTCGAAAAAGCCATTCAACTATTACTGAAACCTCATCTTCACGCTTCTCTGCGATTTCATGAGCTGCAATTTGACGAGTAAACTCGAACATATCATCATCATTACAGCGATCAACCCAAATGTTGTTTTCACCTAGATAATAAAGCGCACTAAGTAGCGCGGTTCGCTTATTACCGTTATGAAAGCAATGATTTGCGATAATCCCATGAAAAATTGCGGCTCCCTTCTCGTACTCTGTTTCATATGCATCTTTGCCATGAACCGTTTGAAAAGGTCGGGCGCATGCTGACTCAAGAAGGTTGTAGTCCTTAACTCCCGAGGGTTCCAAAGGGTCATCCGAATCCGCAAAGTGATCAACCAGATACAGGTGGATACTTTCTACCAACTCCCTGTCCATCATTTCCCCGGTAAAGCTTAGAGCTTTGAAAATTTAGATTTGAGTGTTTTGTTATTGAAGTACGCATCGGCAGCCAACTCATCAAGCCGAGAGACATCAAACTTAACACTCCAGTGCTTGAGCCAGCAGGAGAAATCATCAATGTCAAAGGTGTGTTTGGCAAGGCCTTCAAACATATCCACTACTTGTTCCCAAGGTGCCTTGAGCATCACGCCATTAATCAACAAAAAAACCATTACAGCCGCAGCCGCAGTTCTCTTATTTGCATTAAAAAATGGATGATTTTGTACTAACGCCTCGGAAAAAACTGCACCCAACACGAATATATCGCTAACACCAGCATAGTTTTGATACTGAATGGCTCGATACTGAGCGGATGAGAGTCCTGATAGATTCAGGACTCCCACTGGCTCCATCGGGGTTTGGGCATCAATCAAATTATGATTGAGTGACGCTATGTCTGATTCACTTAGCCACTGAATTACATTTGCAGATCCAGCCATATCAAACTTTCGCCAATTCTTCGAAGGCACGTTCGTATTGCGCAAATATAATCAAGAACGCGTTGTTAACCTGCTTCGCGTGGGCAGAATAGCTTCTTCTGCTCACCACAGCGCTCACGTTTCCATTTTTCGCGTTTGGACGAATTGCTCCTGGTTTAGTGTGTGCCATAGCTATCTCCAGCATGTGAGCCTTCTCCTTAAGTCTGTAGCTTAGGCCGATCTCGGCCTAGTTTCCTGCGGCTTCACGGACATGCTTCGTTACAGTGCAAGCGATCTCTCACGCGCTCACACGCACGTCTTATATCCTCAACCGTATCGTCTGGACAGTAGTTTCGATCCCGTTTCTCAAAAAAAATTTTGTCAAGGCGGACGAGACTGTACATCAAACCAGTACCGGGACTTTTGCGAGCCAATCAGAAAGGCGCCTCCTCCTCTACCCTTTCCTCCTCCCAATCCTGCTCCACGACCACGTCGTCACGATCCTCGGCGCTATGTGGCTCCCACCGAACCGTCACGCTCTCGTCGTCATTGAACGTCAGGTCCAGCTCCGCCGTTTCAGCCAGCAGTCCCATCACCTCCTCCCACTCCATGTCTCCATCCGTGTCCAGGCGATGGATTGTCACCCAGCGCTGCGACTGCGCGATCGGGTGATTGATCATCGACGAGACCCGCAAGCCCAGCCGTTCAAGGGCGGTCATCTC
>NZ_JABMCW010000308.1:0-6465 GCF_013179705.1 Pseudomonas sp. CM25
GCCATGAAGGTGACGTCCTCGGGCATCTTCAGCAACAGCTCGTGGGTGCCCTTGAGGTAGTTGGTGAACATATCGCCGCGGTCGTAGTTCAGGTCGCCCTGATCCGCCACGCCCGAGCTCTGCGCCAGGCAGCCGGAGGGCACATTGTGCCCGGTCGGTCCCTGGTTGATCAGGTTGCAGCCGCGCGACTCGGTACGCAGGCCCATGCCTGCGGTGATGGTGGAGTCGAACGAGCCATGAAGGGTTTCGGTTTCGAAGGTGAACCCCATTGCCAATGGGGTCGCGCACACGATGACAAGGCCTGATGCTTTGCTAATTATTTTTTTCATGCTGGCTCTCGATCTGACGTCGTTTTAGCGTTCGCTGATGGCTCGCAGGTTGTCGGAGGTGAAGAAATCGCGTTTGAGGCGGGGGCTGCTACCGTCCTCGGTGAGCCAGCGGATATCGTTCTTGCCCGCGCCGATCGAGCTCATGTCGAACAGATAACGGCCATCGACCAGGTTGTACTGGACCTGGGCCTGCACATCGCAAGCACCTGTCTCGTACACGGGGATAGAGAAGCCTTCACGCACCTTCCAGATCTGCCCTTGCTTGTCGTAGTCGACAGCCAGCAGGGGGTTCCAGCTGTCCTCATCGATGTAGAACATGCGCTTGGGCGCTTGGTGGCGCATGCCCTCGCGGACCTTGGCCTCGACCACCCAGACGCGGTGCAGCTCGTAGCGGCGCGACTGCGGCGCAAGCGAATCGTTGCCCGCGAAGGTCTCTGCCTTGGCGCTGGTGTCATAGGCGCCGAAGGCGTTGTACGGCACCAGCAGCTCCTGCTTGCCGACCAGTTTCCAGTCGAAGCGGTCCATGGTGCCGAAGAACACATTCGCCTCGTCGACGTTGTACTGGTTATCCAGCCCGATCTGCGGCGCGTCGTAGGAATACGACGGCATGCGCCGCACGCGCCGCTGGCCGGGGAAGTAGTAGAAAGTCGTCGCCTGCTCGCCGGCCACGGCCGTCTGCACTGCAGCCTGGCCGGCCAGTGCGGCGGGCTCCAGGTAACTGAAGAAACCGGCGTTCTCCAGACGGCCAACGGATGAGAACAGCGTGCTGCCTTTTTTGCCCCAGGGCGTATAGAAGATGAGGTCGGTGGACTGGCGCAGCCACTCCCCGCCTTTGCGCGGGGAAATGCCCGAGATGCTTTTTGGCAGTTCAACGCCAACGCCGCGGTAGCGCATCTTCATGTTCCACATCACCTCGGCGCCGCTGCTCGGCAAAGGAAACGGCGCACCCGGCAAATGGGCTTCCTCCAGCGCCAGTCCAGTGCCATCGAGTTTGGCGAAACCCACGTTCTGCCGAGTGTTCTGCGCCACGAAATTCGGCGCGTCGCAGGTGCGGCGGGTCGGGTAGACGTCCATCCGGTAGCCCGGAATCTTCTTGAACAGTTCCAGCTGGGCGGGGGCAAGCTTGCTCGCGTGCTGCGCCACATTGCTCGAGTCGATGCTGTACAGAGGTTTGTCGCCCTTGAATTTCCAATGCTCCCCTCGTACCTGGCCATAGCTCCAGCCCGCCCCTTGCGGCCCCGGCGCTGTCCAAGCCGGAATATCGCCGCTTGGGCTGGCGGCGACCTCCCCGCCCAGTGGCGTCAGCTTCGAACCCAGCGCCTCGGCCCCCTGGGGCGCGGCCTGCACCGAACAGATGGCGGCCGATGCCGCCAGGGTAACCAGCAGCTGCCTGAAAATACGGCGGGCGGAAACTTCACCTTCCGGCCGTGCAGTGACTTCTTTCATAAGGGGTTCCTCGAACATAGGGCTTGGGCCGGCTGCTCGATCTTTCCGGGCGGAAAAATCGGTGCCTGGCACATCTTGATCATCCGACATGGTCATCTGACCATGTCGGATGATCAACACGCAAACCACATGCCATAATGCTTGACAGGTGGATTACATCAGGTAAATCAGCTAGTTAACATTGGTGGTCGTTTAATACGTGCCAGGCGCCTGCCCTTTACTGGGAATTAAAGAAACATGTGTTACCGAAAGATGCTCGTTTATAATGCACCGCCTGAACACTTCGCCAACTAGCGCGCCCGCACACCCTAGGCACGCCGCTTATCCAGGCTCATTATCAATACGAATGGATCACCCATAAAAAAACCGCCCCGAGGGGCGGCAAAAAAGCAGGCCTACGGCCCGCCATGGAGTAACCGCGAGTCCCGAAAAACATACCCTGCACACACGGAAACCATCTTCAAAAAGATAGGGCGCTGCTGCTGATATCAATTGGAGTGAGACATGGCCTGGGCGGAAGCTTTAGTGGAACGCTGAAGTGCACGGTAGGCATAGAACAACTGGGCCATGGAATAAGACCAGACCAGAAACGCGCTGGTCATGAATATCATCTTCGTCTCATCCCCCGGAATCGGGAAGAAATCGTACCGTAGCGCTATGGTCAGCCCCGCGACCGCGCCCAGGAGCGTGGCCAGCGCGTGCCGAAACTCGCCCGCCCGCGCCAGCCGCCACATGAAGTAGAGCAGGTACAGCGTGGCGAGCAACCACATCAGTACATAGAAATAGGGAAGCCAGGCTTTGAATGCCGACGACATGAAATAGATAGCCGTAGAAATAAAAGCCGCCAAAAACAATAGGACATCCTTCGTCGGCGACGGTTTGTAATTATGCGTCACGGCCATCAAACCGAGTGTGACAATAATCGGCACGCCGACCCCGCGGGAAAACGCATCGAGAAAAATGGCAATATTATAATTAGCCTGCCACCCCGTCGCGATAAACGCCGTAAAGTTCGTTGCAGAAATACCCACAATCAAGAACTCCACACCCAGCAGATAATTTTTGCGCCTGATAAATGCTGTGCCATAACCCAAGCCACACACCACCAGCAACACGCATGAGATCAACGCGAATACGTCTATGAGTTCCACAATAACAGCCTCTGTCAAAAGGGGCGCGCCGTAGTTTTAAAATGCCGGGCATAGAACAAGCACAGCAAATGCAATCAGCCCTTATTGGCGTTGCTTTTACGCACTTTTCTATCGGTCCAGTCATCCAGCAACTTGGCTGCCGCAAAGCCAGAGTGGATGACGCACCATTGCAAGGGTTCAGGCAACATGGAGGGCGTTTTGTGTTGCAATGCCGCCAGCAGTTCAGGCGCCTTGCCGTTGATTTGCTCGGCAAAGAGCTTCCCGATCAAGGATTGAGTGCCCAGTCCGTGGCCCGAGCAGCCAGTGGTGTAGTAAATATTCTGTGTCGCGCCCATGGTGCCGATCACCGGCAGGAAGTCGTAGGCGCCACTGACATAACCACTCCAACAGTGCTTCACACCAAGGCCTTGCAGTGCCGGATAGCGCTCGCGCAGCACCTGGGCCAATGCCGCGTAGGCGGTATGGTCAGGGATATTGGGCGTGTTCGAACCGTAGGCATAACCGAGTTTCTTGACGGTCAGTACCATCGTGCCGTGCGCCGTCAGGCGGTGGCTCTCCATGGTGTAATGCGGGGTGATGATCCCTTCCCGTCCTTGCCAGCCCAGATCAGCCAACTGCTGCGTCGACAACGGTTGAGTTTCGATTGCCGACACCCGAATCGCCGCGACCTTGTTGCGCAACACCCCCAACTGTGGCGTATAGGCGTTGGTTGCCAGCACCATCACCGGGGCGCTCGCACTGCCCTGCGCGGTTTTGCAGGTAATGACCGGCCCTTCGCTGAAGGACTGCAGCGGTGTGCGTTCGTAAAGCTTCACCCCTGCCTCGATGGCCGCACGCCGCAGGCCGGCGACGTACTTACCTGGGTTCAAGGTGCCGCCACACTGCTCGGCGGCAAATAGAAAGGCGGGGGGGATACCCCGCGCGCGCATCTCGACACCGTCCACAAAGCGGCTCACCGCGCCCAGCTTGCGACCCAGCGCCATGCTTTGCAGCAAGCGCTTCTCCTGGCTGCGATGAACACATGCCCGGAGCACGCCCGAAGGGTTGTAGTCGCAGTCGATACCCAGCGTCTTGAATCGGCCTTCCACGTAGGGCACAGCCTCGTCATAGAACCTGACGAATTGCGTTGCCTGCTCCATGCCCACGCGCTTGACGAACATATCGTACTCAATCCCCATGCTGCCCAGCAGGTAGCCCGCATTGCGGCCACTGGCCCCGAAGCCGGCGAACTCCTGTTCCAGCACGATGACATCCGCGCCGAGCGCCCTCAGCTCCAACGCGGTCGACAGGCCGGCAAAGCCGGCGCCGACCACGATGACATCGGCCTGCGCCTGCCCTTGGAGCGTCGGCTGCAAATCGCCTGGCCGCTCCACCCATCCACCCAGGCTACGAAACGTCAACGGTGCTGCATTGCCCTGGGCTGCTTTGTTCAACGCATTCATTTACATGGCTCCCGGAAAATCGACTGTGGCTTGCCCCCTGAGCCGCCACATGGCGGCCCAGAAGCGTCAGAACCCTTTGCCCGGTTCGGTGAAGTCCGCCATGCCCAGCAACTCTTGCGGGTCGCGCATCTGGCCATCGATTTCCACCCACCCCAGCAATGTGGAGCTCGCACTCCAGCCCAGCAGGCGTTGCATTTCTGCAGGCAACTGGCGCACGCGCTCAATGGGAATGGACAGGAAGTGATTCTCTTCAAGGCGCAGGAAGGCCAGGTCGTAGGCCATCGTCAGGCCGGTGCGTGGAGCGTCGGACGTGTTGGCACCGCCGCCGTGATACACCGACCCCATCCAGAGCAACACCGAGCCGGCCTTCATTTGCGCGGCAACAGTCTCTTCCTGAGTCGGCATACGCTCGTCATCCCACAAATGACTACCGGGGATGACCCGGGTCGCACCGTTCTCTTCGGTGAAATCCGAGATGGCCAGCATCATCTGCAGCCGCGCCTCACGCCCGTACTGGGGGTGGCGCCACAGCGAAGTCGCATCGTCACGGTGCAGGGGCTGGAGACCTTGGCCCGGCCCGATCTGGATGGCCTGGGTAATGCTGAGTTGAATATCAGGCGCGATCTCCATGCGGTCGCTCCCTACCCAGACGTGAGTAGGTGTCTGCAGGATCTGCCGGGCCGCGCCGATGAACAGCGGGTTCAGCGCCACCTCCACCGCCGTGTCGCTGCGCCCGATGATACGGGCGACACGCCGGGTCTGCGTGCCTGCGAAGTAGGGGTCGACACCGCAAGGCGTGGCCTTCAAGCAGGTGTCCAGCTCTTCGGTGAGGGACTTCAGTGTGGCGGGCGAGACGAAGTCGGAAATGATGACCCCACCGTCACGCCGGATGATCTCCACCACTTGCTCGACCGAGGCATCGCTGCCGACCGTCGAGAGTTTTCGTGTATCCATCTGCGTTCTACCTGTCTGGTTTTGTCGTTGTTCTGTCCAGTGAGCCTCGGCCACCCGGCTTAGCCCACCGGTGCCAACCACAGTGTTCGCGACCTTCGTCCAGCGATGCCACGGTGGAGAACTCATCATTACCGAACATGGTCAGCTGATCAAGTCGTTTGATTAAACTAATTTTCGTGCTGTGCTATCCCTAGGGCATGGGATTGCATCGACGCATGGATCCAGACATGACCTTGCGATAGCATTCGTCACCGCCGACACCCGACCAAGGGCTGGCGGCACTACCGAATAGGGAGAACTCAATGGCTCGGATTGGCGCTGAAGAGCGCAGGCAGGACTTCATCGAGGCCACCGTCAAGGTGATCGCGGAACATGGCGTGGCCAACGCCACCACCCGGCGTATCGCAGCGGCGGCAGACTCGCCTCTGGCGTCGTTGCACTATGTCTTCCACACCAAGGACGAGTTGTTTTATGCGGTCTACGAGTCCTTGATCAACATGCCGCAACAATCGTTGCAACACGTGCCCACAGGCGCCACGGCAGCGGAATCGGTCGGCGAGATGTTGCGCCAGTTGGTCAACTGGTTCACGGCTCACCCGGAAATGGCCACCACCCAGTTCGAACTGTTTTGCTGGAACCTGCGCAACAACCCGCAGATGGCGACCAAGATCTATGCCGTTTCCCTCGACGCGGCCCAGCAGGCCATCGTGAAAGTCACCGACGGCGCGCTGGATCAAACCGCACTGACCACCATCAGCCGCTTACTGATCAACCTGTTCGACGGCTTGATGCTCGCCTGGTCCGCCCACGGCGACCGCGCGCGCCTGGAGGCCGAAACCGACACGGCCTGCCAGGCGGTCAAGCTGCTGGTGGCCAGTTACTGAGGCACCTTGCGGATGCGCTGTGCTGCAACCAGGCGCGGCGCATCCGAGAGGTTTGTGACAATTCACCAGCGAGCATGCCGCTCACCGCCCTGCCCGCGAATACATCCACCCCTCATGGAACAAATCGTAAATCTCTGATTCAACGGGGTCCCGGGACATCCCGAAAGTCAGCGCTCCGCCGCCCACGAATGTGCAAATCATCCTAAAACGATGGCGCCCTGGTGCATTTTGCACCTTGTCGCGCATTGTTGGCCGTCCT
>NZ_JABMCW010000309.1:0-6450 GCF_013179705.1 Pseudomonas sp. CM25
CAAGGCCCTGGCCGACTGTGGTGTGCCGCTGGTGGGCCTGGACCCGGCGATGACCCTGGTGTATCGCCAGGAGTACCAGAAGGTGCCAGGCCTGGAGGGTTGCCCGAAGGTGCTGCTGCCGCAGGAATGGCTGATGGATGTGCTGCCCGAGCAGGCACCGACCGCCCCGGGCAATTTCCGCCTGATGGCGCACTGCACCGAGAAGACCAATGTGCCGGCCAGTACCCGACAGTGGGAGCAGGTGTTCGCCCGCCTGGGGCTGAACCTGGTAACCGAGGCCACTGGCTGCTGCGGCATGTCCGGCACCTATGGGCACGAGGCGCGCAACCAGGAAACCTCGCGGACCATCTTCGAGCAGTCGTGGGCGACCAAGCTGGACAAGGAGGGAGAGCCGTTGGCGACCGGTTACTCGTGCCGCAGCCAGGTCAAACGCATGACCGAGCGCAAGATGCGCCACCCACTGGAAGTGGTGTTGCAGTACGCCCAGCGCTGACCAACAGGGCGCCTAGGGGCTGCTTGGCAGCCCCATTCGCGGCGGTTCGACGCCTCGATGAACCCGCTCCCACAGGGATGTCACAGGGCCTGAGGGCAGTGTTGTACCTGTGGGAGCGGGTTCACCCGCGAAGAGGCCCGCCCCGGCAATACAACTGTCAGCCTTCTGCTGTACGGTCTCTACGCCGGCGCGCCTGTCGATACAAATACAGACTCAACACCAACCCACAAGCCGCCGACGCAGCCGCAAACAGAAACATCGAAGCAAACCCGAACCCCGCCGCCACCGCGCCCACCAGCGGCCCGGTCACCCCCAGCGACAAATCGATGAACAGCGAATACGCCCCCACCGCCGCCCCGCGGTTGGCCGCCGATACCTGGTTCACTGCCTCAACGCCCAGCGCCGGGAATACCAGCGAGAAGCCAAACCCGCTCAGCGCTGCACCCGCCAATGCCAGTTCGGCGCTGGGCGCCAGCCACAGCATCAGCAGCCCCAGTGTTTCCACCGACAGGCACGCGATGGCCACGCGAAACCCGCCAATCCGGTTGATCAGGTTGCCGAACAGCAGCCGCGCACTGATGAAGCTGGCACCAAACAGGCTCAGGGTCAGCGCTGCATTGGCCCAGCCACGGCTGGCGTAATACAGGGTGATGAAGGTGGCGATGGTGCCAAAGCCGATTGAGCCCAGGGCCAGCCCCGAACCATGGGGGAACACCTTGCCCAGCACCTGCATGAACGGCAGGCGCTTGCCTGTGACGATCGGCGCGGCGCGTTTCGGCCACGCCAGCAGCAGGCCGAGCGCACATAGCAGGATGATGCTCACACCCATGCTCCACAGCCCCAGGCCGTTGACCATCAGCACGCCCAGCGGCGCACCGATGGCCAGCGCGCCGTAACTCGCGATGCCATTCCAGGAGATCACTTTGGCAGTGTTTTCGGCACCGACCCGCCCGATGCCCCAGCCAATCGAACCAGAGCCCACCAGGCTTTCCGCGCTGCCGAGCACCAATCGGCCAACCAGCAGGCAGGCCAGGCTGACCCAGGGCAGCTGAGTGAGGAAGGCGCAAGCGAGCATGAATACCCCGCTCAGGCCGCAGCCGAACAGGCCATACATGACCGCCTTCTTGCTGCCGTGGTTGTCGATGATGCGGCTGGCGGTAGGGCGGCTGAGCAGGGTAGCCAGGTATTGCACGCTGATAACCAGCCCGGCGAGCACGGCGCTGAAGCCCAGGTCGTTGTGCACATAGCCGGGCAACACGGCCAACGGGATGCCGATGTTCAGGTAGCCGATGAAGGTGAAGAGGACGATGGAGACGACTTGCAGCGTGACTGCAACGGGGCGGGGTGAATCGGGCATGACGGCCTACGTGAGTTCTGGACGGTGTGAAAACGTGATGACGGAGGTTGCCCGCAGGTCAGCCGTTTTCACACAGTCGGGGATGCGCAGTTATTCCTGGTCGGCGCTGGATTGATCGTCACCATCCTGCTCGACGGCAGCTGCCGGTTCGGCGTGGACGGTAACGGTTGGCTCTTCTGGGTTCAGGCTTGGGAAGGGAAGATTCGGGATCTCATGCATCTCGTCGTTCCTCGCAAGAGTGATTGAAAAGTCTGCGCCAGGCGCGTGTGAGGCTTTGCAAAGCTGGGGCAGGATACACAAGTCTGGATGACAGTTTGTATTTTTTCCCGGTCGTTTGTCGGTTTTGCGGGCGAACAGCGCACATTTGCCCCATGAAAAATGGGGCCGCTGGGGCCCCATTTTTCAGGTGGTTACTTCCGGCCTTCGGCCGTTTCGGCGACCTTGTCAGTGCGTGCGCACATGATGAAATCATTGCGGTGCAGGCCTTTGATGGAGTGGCTCCACCAGGTCACGGTGACTTTCCCCCACTCGGTCAGCAGCCCTGGGTGGTGGCCTTCGGCCTCGGCGATTTCGCCTACGGCATTGGTGAACGCCAGGGCGTGCTTGAAGTTCTTGAACAGGAACACGCGCTCCAGCTCCATGTGGCCGTCACGCACTTCGATGTTCCAGTCCGGGATTTCGCGAATCAGCTCGGCCAGTTCGTCGTCGGTCACTTTCGGCGCGTCTGCGCGGCAGGCTTCGCAATGGGCTTGGTTCAAGGCATTCATGGTGTGGTTTCCGCTTCGAGTTGTTATCGGCAAGGACGTTCAGGCAGCGACCTTGGGAGGAAATTTCGGGGCGTGCAGGCCCAGTTGCGTGGCTTTGTGGACCATGCCCATGATGTCTTCATGGGCCAGGTCGAACAGGCGCTTCATGTTCGGCAGTACAAAGTACAGCGGCTGCAGGATGTCGATGCGGTACGGCGTGCGCATGGCTTCGATCGGGTCGAAGGCCTGGTGCTCAGGCTCGCCAGACAAACTGTAGACGGTCTCCTTGGGCGAGGAGAGGATGCCGCCACCGTAGATCTTGCAACCCTGCGACGTTTCCATCAGGCCAAACTCGATGGTCATCCAGTACAGGCGCGCCAGGTACACGCGTTGTTCCTTGGTCGCCGCCAGGCCGAGCTTGCCGTAGGTGTGGGTGAATTCGGCGAACCACGGGTTGGTCAGCAGCGGGCAGTGGCCGAAGATCTCGTGGAAGATGTCCGGCTCTTGCAGGTAGTCCAGCTCTTGCGGGGTGCGGATGAAGGTGGCCACAGGGAAGCGCTTGCTGGCCAGCAGTTCGAAGAAAGTCTGGAACGGGATCAGTGCCGGTACCCGGGCAACCTGCCAGCCGGTGGTGGCACCCAATACCTTGTTGACCTCGCCGAGCTGCGGAATACGGTCATGCGGCAGCTTGAGCTGGTCGATGCCGTCCAGGTATTCCTGGCACGCGCGGCCTTCGATCACTTTCAGCTGGCGGGTGATCAGGGTGTTCCATACCGCATGCTCTTGCTGCGGATAATCGATAAAGCCTTGCGCATCGGGCTCGCGTGCCACGTATTGCGTCTGTTTCATGAGGCTCTCCTGGTGAGGGCTTTTCTTGTTATGTGCAGGACATGCCTTAGGAATATCCCGTTACCGGCGGTTTTGCACCGGGGTTGGCGGCTTCGGGCCAGAGTGGTTACCCGGGTATTCGTAACGATAATTTTACAAAAAGACGCAGGTGTCGGAAAATTCGGGGCATGCGGCTGATGTTTGGGTTGTTTTTGTCAGCTTATCTTTACGAAATTTCTGCGTGGTGTTGAAAAACATTGGCGCTTCGAGAGCCCTCATGCGTATCAAGGTGCATTGCCAGAACCGAATCGGCATCCTGCGCGACATTCTCAACTTGCTCGTCGAGTACGGTATCAACGTGCTGCGCGGGGAGGTGGGCGGTGACCATGGCAATGCCATCTACCTGCACTGCCCGAACCTGATCAACCTGCAGTTCCAGGCCTTGCGGCCGAAGTTTGAAGCGATCACCGGCGTGTTCGGCGTCAAACGGGTGGGGCTGATGCCCAGCGAACGCCGACACATGGAGCTGAATGCATTGCTGGGGGCGCTGGACTTTCCGGTACTGTCGGTGGACATGGGCGGCAGCATCGTCGCCGCCAACCGCACTGCGGCGCAGCTTTTGGGCGTGCGGGTGGACGAAGTGCCAGGCATGCCCCTGGCGCGCTATGTGGAGGACTTCGACCTGCCGGAACTGGTGCGGGCCAACCAGTCGCGCATCAACGGGCTGCGCATCAAGGTCAAAGGCGATGTGTTCCTGGCCGATATCGCGCCGCTGCAATCCGAACACGATGACAGCGAGGCTCTGGCCGGTGCGGTGCTCACCCTGCACCGCGCCGACCGCATTGGCGAGCGTATCTACAACGTGCGCAAGCAGGAGTTGCGTGGCTTCGACAGCATATTCCAGAGCTCGCGGGTAATGGCCGCTGTGGTGCGGGAAGCGCGGCGCATGGCACCACTCGATGCGCCATTGCTCATCGAGGGTGAAACCGGTACTGGCAAGGAGCTGCTGGCGCGTGCCTGCCACCTGGCCAGCCCGCGTGGCCAGTCGCCACTGATGGCGCTGAACTGCGCCGGGTTGCCCGAGTCGATGGCCGAGACCGAATTGTTCGGCTATGGCCCTGGGGCATTCGAAGGGGCGCGGGCCGAGGGCAAGCTGGGGCTGCTGGAGCTGACCGCAGGTGGCACGCTGTTCCTGGATGGGGTAGGGGAGATGAGCCCGCGCCTGCAGGTGAAACTGCTGCGTTTTTTGCAGGATGGTTGCTTCCGCCGTGTAGGCAGCGATGAAGAGGTGTACCTGGATGTGCGGGTGATCTGCGCGACCCAGGTGGATCTGTCGGAGTTGTGTGCCCGTGGCGAGTTTCGTCAGGACCTGTACCACCGGCTCAACGTACTGTCGCTGCATATCCCGCCCTTGCGTGAGTGCATGGATGGCCTGGAAGGGCTGGTGCAGCATTTCCTCGACCAGGCCAGCCGGCAGATCGGCTGCGCCATGCCGCGTCTGGCACCGGCGGCCATGGACAAGCTGGCGCAGTACCACTGGCCGGGCAATGTACGGCAGCTGGAAAACGTTTTGTTCCAGGCGGTTTCGTTATGCGACGGCGGTGTGGTCAAGGGCGAACATATTCGCTTGCCGGATTATGGGGTGCGCCAGCCTTTGGGGGAGTTTTCGCTGGAAGGTGATCTTTCGCAAATTGTCGGTCGGTTTGAAAAAGCGGTGCTGGAAAGTTTGATGGGGGAGTTTTCCAGTAGCCGGGCGCTAGGAAAAAGATTGGGTGTTTCACATACTACGATTGCCAACAAGTTGAGGGATTACTCCTTGGGCAAGTCGGAAAATTAAGAAGTAGTTAGTTGATAGCCTGTTAATTCGGCGGGGGCTGCTTCGCGGGTAAACCCGCTCCCACAGATACCACGCCGATCGTGAAGCTGGCGCTGTACCTGTGGGAGCGGGTTTACCCGCGAGTGGGGCCCGCAGGGCCCCCAATTCAAAGGTTTTCAGCCGTTGGAGCAGCCGTTCCCCATCACGCGGTATTCGAGAATGTGCTTTTGGCCCTTGGAGTCCTCGTAGGTCATGCGCGCTGGCACAACTTCGCACACATTGGGCACTTCGCTCATGGAAATGACGCGGGCAATGTCCAGGTGCTGAGAGTAACTGTACTGTTCAACCGGAATCTGCTCGGCATCTTTGGCTTCGCCGGCCATCGCCGCGCCGCAAAGACTACCAAGTACCAATACCAGTAAAGCTTTCATTTTCCATTTACCTGTCTAAGGTCGTGAGGGGGCACGCGGCGCTGATGGCGCCGCGAGTACAACTAGTTTTAACTATCAGGATGAGAGGGGGATTAACGCTTGCCTTCGTGGGGGCTGTTACCAGTTGTTAATCGCCTTGCCGTTGCTGGCGAGGTGAATTTTATGACCAGGGCGGCCGCTGAAACAGTGGGTCTTTTGATAAAGTGTTTTGACAGAATCTGTAACAATCCTGTGGTAAATACCCTCGTTTTTTCTTTGCCGGGCTGTAATGCCCGCGCCAGAGCGCCCTGCCGGAACGCGCGTGCCAAATTACTACCAACGTCGAATGGCTTTTGTCGCTCTGGTACAGTTACAAACGGTCCCATACAAAAACAACTATTACACCGAGGTAACACAGATGAGTGCGGCTCCACTGTATCCCGTTCGTCCCGAGGTTGCGGCCACTACCCTGACCGACGAGGCCACCTACAAGGCCATGTACCAGCAATCGGTGATCAACCCGGACGGCTTCTGGCGCGAGCAGGCCCAGCGAATCGACTGGATCAAGCCGTTCACCAAGGTCAAGCAGACCTCATTCGACGACCACCACGTCGATATCAAATGGTTCGCCGACGGCACTCTGAACGTTTCCTCCAACTGCCTGGATCGCCACCTTGAAGAGCGTGGCGACCAGCTTGCGATCATCTGGGAGGGCGACGACCCTTCCGAGCACCGCAACATCACCTACCGCGAACTGCACGAGCAGGTCTGCAAGTTCGCCAACGCCCTGCGTGGCCAGG
>NZ_JABMCW010000031.1:0-31430 GCF_013179705.1 Pseudomonas sp. CM25
CAGGCCTGCCGAGTGAAGGCCATCGAGCAGGCTGCTGCGCTTGGCTTGGGGCGGAAGACGGAATGTAAATTGAGCATCAACTTTCTGCCCAATGCCGTCTACCGGGCCAGCACCTGCATTCGGGCTACCCTGGAGGCCACGCGAACGTTCGACTTCCCTGCAAATCGGCTCATGTTCGAAGTGACCGAGGGCGAGCGGATCGAAGACACTGAGCATTTGAAGGCAATCTTCAAGGAATACGACCGACAGGGCTTCACCACTGCGATAGACGACTTCGGCTCGGGTTACTCAGGTCTGAATCTGCTTGCGGAATTCCAGCCGGACGTACTCAAGCTGGATATGGCACTCACTCGGGGAATCAGTCAGGATCCAGTTCGCCAAGCCATCGTCGCCGGTATCGTCCTGGTAGCCGAGCGGCTGGGCATCACCCTTGTAGCCGAGGGGATTGAGACTGACGCAGAGAGCCAAACGCTGGGGGCGCTCGGGATTGATTTGATGCAAGGGTATTTTTTCGCGCGGCCGGAGATAAATAGATTGCCCCTGATCGAGCGGCTTGCCTCGTCATGAACTGACCGCGCACTATCAAGGCGTGCTCAGCAGGTGCAGGAATACCTGGTGCAATCAACTGACCGGACGAGACTTCATACCCGTGGCTATGCCACATCGCCTTATAGCTCTCGGCTAGCAGTGTTGGTGGCGGCAACCTACTGGCCGCTACCCAGGTGAGCCCATTCGCGGTATGCCGATTTCAATATCTGGGGCAGGCGAGGCAGCTCACGCCTGATTTCGCCCAGAGCATCAGGACTTCGAATCCATTCCGTCAGCCACGCGATCATCATGGGTCGAGTAGTGGGGCAGGGCCCTACTTGCTGTTCAAGCTCGTCGGCTATGTGGGCGAGTAGTTCAAGGTACGCGTCCAGCTCGGCCATTTGATTTGCCATGGTGTTCAGCCTCTTCACGTGCGGACAAGCACTGGCTCCGCCGCCATCTTGGCTCCCATTTCAGCAAGTGAGCAGCCTCTACTCGTTCCCCAGGCCATTGCCCGCGTAGTCGTCTCACCGGGCCGCTTGGCGTAAGCCTCCTCAATTCCTTGCCTCCTGATTACATCTCCATCAGGACAGCCTAGACCGTTTCGCTTGTATCACGCGGACTAATTATTTCAGGTCATTCCGGGCAGGCAGAATTTGGAGCAGAAGTAGTGTTTAGCTTCGCGTGTGTTGAACTGATAGAGGGTGAGCGCCTCTTCCCCTTCAGTGACAGTGATATCACTCAGGTTGGCCGACACCGCCACGGCACCACGCATGCGGCAGAGCGAGCAATTGCACCTACGCGCGGTACGCAAACCATCGGTCAAGCGCAATGAGAAGCGCACCGTCCCGCAGTGGCAGGCTGCCTGGTAAACAGGGCGATCATCGTTCTTTTCATCAGTCATAGCGTTCTCTGATCCAGTCTGAGCAGGCAAAGTTGATTTGGCGAATACCCCGTTCTCGGCTAGGTAATTCTAACGAGATAACTGGTTCCTGTCGGTGGCCCGGCAATCACTATCAGCCCTCGCTACCTGGTGCGATCTTGGAAGGGGGTATGTGGACACAGTGTCGGCCACCACGCAAAGTGAACCGCGAGACCAGCGTGTGGGTCGGATCGTTAACTGTCACGAAAAAGGAAGTTAGCGATGAAAGCGACGACTCGACTGTTCACTGGCCTCGCCATGGTTGGCGCACTGGCAAGCTCTGCAGCATGGGCTGACCAGCCTGGTGCTGATTGGAAGGTGACCAAAGATCAGGCTGAAGCCACTTTGAAGGGCGCCGGATACACGCAAATCACCAAAATCGAGGCCGATGACGGACATTGGGAAGGGGAAGGCATGAAAGCTGACGGCAAGCAGTATGAATTCCAGGTCGACCCACACGATGGCAAGATCATCAAAGACCAATTGGACAACTGATGATCCCGCATGCGGATGAGCCCGCGCTATGGCGCGGGCTTTTGTTTGAGCCGTGATCAGAAACCTTCCAGGACAATCTTGCCTCGGGCCTTGCCGCTTTCGATCAAGGCGTGGGCACGCTTGAGATTTTTGGCACAAATGCTCCCGAAGTGCTCCCCAACAGTTGTTTTCACAATCCCCTCATCGACCAGCTGCGAAACACGTTCGAGGAGTTGGTGCTGCTTGATCATGTCCTCGGTTTTGTACAGTGAGCGGGTGAACATGAGCTCCCAGTGCAATGACAGCGATTTGCGCTTGAGGGGCATGACATCCAGTTGTGCCGGATCATCGATCAGTGCGAGTTTGCCTTGCGGACGAAGCACATCCACTAATTGCCGGAGGTAGGTGTCGGTGTGCGTCAGGCTGATTACGTAATCAATCGGATTCAGTTTGAGCTCTTCCACCTGAAGCGGGATCGGCTCGGAGTGATCAATCACATGATGGGCTCCCAGATCTTTCACCCAGGCTTGAGTCTCTTGCCTTGAGGCCGTGCCTATGACTGTAAGCTGCGTCAACTTGCGTGCTAGTTGTACCAGGATCGAGCCCACACCGCCCGCAGCCCCGACCACCAGGAGGCTTTGACCTTCGCCGCCATTTTCTTCGACGGCTAAACGGTCGAACAGCAACTCCCAAGCCGTGATGGACGTCAGAGGCAGGGCGGCGGCACTGGCATTGTCCAGGCGCTTAGGCTTGTGGCCGACGATTCGCTCGTCCACCACATGGAGCTGGCTGTAGCTGCCGGGTCGATCAATGGCACCGGCGTAGAACACTTCATCCCCTGGCTTGAACAGCGTTACCTCTGGGCCAGTTTCACGGACGACACCGACAGCATCCCAGCCGAGAACTTGTGGTTGCTCACCACCACGGCTAGCCCGAACTTTGGTATCGACCGGGTTGACGGCAATAGCCCGGACTTCGATAAGCAGGTCGCGGGCGCCGATTTTTGGCTCCGGGAGCTCCGCGTCGTATAGAGACTGAGCGTCCTGAATAGGTAATCCGGGTTGTGTGTAAACGACAGCCTTCATGGCGCTACCTCTATGAAAATCAAAAGTGGGCACAGGTTATTCGCTTCGATCAACTCGAAAAACAGCCTCAAAGCAGTAAGACTTTCACGCTTGTAATGAAAGTGGTGCGAGGCGTTCACATCGACCAGGGCACTGTCGACCAGGTCATGAGCGGACATGGCGATGCCGGGATCGAGGTTCTCGACAGGCAGGCCGCCGATCTGCAGAAGTCGGTCGCAGTGGCTCCCGGCAGAATCGCCTGAATCTTGATGCCTTTGTCTGCAAGCTCCTTGTGCAGGGATTGGCTGAAGGCGGTGACGTAGGCCTTGCTGCCACCGTAGACACCGTTGAGCAGCTCTGGCACAAGGCCTGCAATGGACGAAATGTTGATGACGGCGCCTTCCTGGTGGGCGACGAAGCCTGGAATGGCCGCGTAGGTCAGTCGGGTCAAGGCGGTGATGTTGAGGCTGATCATTTCGGCCATGCGTTCGACATCACTATCCAGCAGGCTGGTGTGAGTTCCGATACCCGCATTATTCACCAGCAGGGTGATGCTGGCGTCATCACGAAGTGAGGTCGGAGGCGGGAAGGTGGAACAGGTAGGGACGGGTAAGTGCTTGGTTTTTTCAGGAACGGGGTTTTGTGAAAATCTCAACGGGGGTTAGTGGAAACGGACACAACAAGCACACACTATCGTAATACTGCATTTAACATAATATGCATTATCCGAACCTACGCATTTTGCACGTGAGGCCAGGGGCCACGCAGATTTTAAGACAGCTCAAGCCCCACAATCACCTTAACCCTCATTTCCATGACCCAGGTTAAGGTCACTCATCCTGCCGCACTCAAAATGAAGCTCCGCACCCTCACGGGGATTCTCCTATGAGCATCATCGTAACCGGCGCCGCAGGTTTCATCGGCAGCAATCTCGTACAGGCGCTCAATCAACGCAGCGAAACCGAGATTATTGCGGTCGATGACCTGACTGATGGCGACAAGTTCTGCAACCTGGCCGACTGCGACATCGCCGACTATCTGGACAAGGACGACTTTCTCGAGCGCTTCAGGCTTGGCCAGTTCGGCAACGTGCGCGCGGTACTGCACCAGGGCGCGTGCTCGAGCACCGTGGAAGCCGACGGCCGTTTCATGATGGACAACAACTACCGGTTCAGCCGTGAACTGCTGGCCGTTGCGCAACAACAGCAGATCCCGCTGTTGTATGCCTCGTCGGCAGCGGTCTACGGCGCGGGACAGGACTTTCGCGAACAGCGCGATTGTGAGCGCCCGCTGAACGTCTATGGCTATTCCAAATTCCTGTTCGACCAGCACGTCCGCCGGCAGCTACCCGGTGCACGCAGCCAGATCGTCGGGTTGCGTTACTTTAATGTTTACGGGCCCCATGAGCAGCATAAAGGCCAGATGGCGTCGGTGGCGCTGCACTGTTTCAATCAGTACCAGGTCAACGGCAAGGTCATGCTGTTCGGTAGCTATGGCGATTACCCCAGCGGTGGTCACCTGCGCGACTTCGTGTCCGTGGACGACGTGATCAAGGTCAACCTGTTCTTCCTGGACCGCCCACACTTGAGCGGCCTCTACAATGTCGGCAGCGGCCGAGCACAAACCTTCAACGATGTCGCCCTGGCTGTTATCAATCGCCTGCGCGCGCAACAAGAGCAGCCACCACTTTCATTGGCGATGGCATTGCTCGAAGGTGTTTTGGAGTATGGGGATTTCCCTGATCACCTGCGTGGCAAATACCAGTGTCATACGTGCGCAGACCTGGAACGCTTGCGCGCGCAGGGTTTTGACGCAGCAACGTTAACGGTTGAGCAAGGCGTTTCGCGGTATTGCGACTGGCTGCTGGGAGGGTTCCGCCCGCCCCTTGCTGTTGAACGTCAAGCAGGAGTGGCTTGATCATTTGGACGGCCTTGCATCACCCAGATTGGTATGGGCCAATAATAACTACGCTAAATAGTCATTTAGCGTAGTTATTTATCAGGCTGGTCCAGCTACCTGAGCATACGCTCCGAACTCGTCGCATCGCAGGCCATATCTAGGTCATTACCTGCGAGCACTTGTGCGTAATGATCTTTCAATTCCTGCTCCCAACTCGCCACTTCTTCAAGCCAATGCTCGGCCTGATCGCGCGTCAGCGCAAAATGCGCATGATGACTCAGCAGGTTTGCTCGGCTGATCTGGCTACCCTCTCGGCCAACTGCCATGGCCAAGGCTTTCGCGGGCCCTTCATCAAGCATGGGCAATACGTCGTACATCGGTGAAAGCCGCCACTTCCCGCCAACCCAGATCACTGCATGATTGCGCGGGTGATCATCGGAGTTGCCCACCAGTGCGTTGTAGCACATGCGTTTGAACAGCTCCTGGAGGTCCCCGCTCGGTACACCTCGCCGGCGCATTTCGTCGGCAACAGCAGCATAGCGCCAATCCTTGTGGTGTGGACCGTTCCACTCAGAGTCGAGCAAAGTGAGCGCGCTCAGCATCGGTATGCGCCGTGCGCCCTCGGCAATTGGCGTACGGTCGAAGCGTTCAACCAGCAAGGTGGACGGTTGTTCGGCATGCAGAGCGGTTCGGGCCACATTGATACCCTTCCCTGCCGCAAATGTCATGCAGGCATACTCGATCGTCGGCAAGTCGAAGTGGTCAAACCGATCGCGTGGTTTGGCCAGAATGAGCATCCCTTTGTCCTGCAACGTGCGCTTGGGGCGCGCACCACCCAATGCGGAACGTTGCTGGCGCAGATTCAACGTTGCGATCGATTCATTGTCGAGCTGGCCGTCGTAGACGGCCTCGCATGCCAGAACAAATTTTGCCAACCCCTTGAGGTTCGGCACGGCACCCTCGCCGATGCCTTCGGCAGGTGTTGTGGCGCTACCCGCCATGAGGTTGCCGACGCGGTCGTTGTTAGGAGACTTGAGCAGGAAATCGATGGTACCCAACTCCTGCCCGTAGGCCCGGTGTAGCAGCCGCTCGCCCCAACCATCTGGCATGGCGTCGTTGATGAAGCCGGGTATCCCGCGGTTCTTGGTAATGCCGGCGTAGGCTTCGGCGCGCAGGGGGTAATTGATCGAGTCGGGCACCCAGCCGCCCCGTGCTACCTGGTCGGGAGAATACAGGAACTCTCCCTGCTTGCCTTTGAGGGTAAGACGGCCAAGCGTCACGACCTCGGTCGTTTCGGGGTGCTCCATATAGATGTAGGCGCGGGACATCAGAACGCCTCAGGCTTGGGTTTTGCCAGGCGCACGCGCTTGGCTGCAATCCCCACGGCTGCATCGTCGTCCGGGGCAAAACGTGTGATCTGCGAACGTTTCTCCAGGTCATCCAGCGAGGTGAAGACTACATCGCTCAGACCCAGCCGCCAGAGCACGAGCATGAACGAGCGCAAGTCCACCAGCTCCGATCCGCTCTCGATTTTGCGCAGCACATGTGGCGAAACCCCGATCGCTTCCTTGAGGTCGGCCTGGCGCACCCCTAGCGCCAAGCGTCGTGCTTTGACCAGCAAGCCGATTTTACCGAGGGTATCGGCACATCCCACAGGAAAGAACTCAACCATAAAGGTCACCGGGATCAACCTTAAATTGCCTAAAGTTAACCACAGTACGCATTAAAAATGAAGGCAACAGGTTTAATATTCATGGGGGTAAACCTTATGGTGCATAAGGCTAACCATGCTAGATATTAATTCATCAAGCCAACCCGCCAAAACGCTTGTAGAAGCTCTCGTTCACGTCCGGCAAAGGCCCGTCTGCGGTCTCCAGGGCGGCATTCAACCACTCCTCCGCCTTGGCGAATACCAGGCGATAGAGGTTGCGGCACAACTGTCGTGCAGCCCTTCCCTCCCAATCCCCTGGCAGCAGCTCGTCAGGCAATTGCGGGTCGCGCAGCAGCAGCCGGCGGTACTCGTGAATCAGCAGCGTGCGTGCCAGGAAGCAATCCTGCGCATCAAGCTGCGGCTGTTCCTTCAGCCCTTGCCATAGCGGCCTGAACAGTTGAATGAACTCGCTGTACTGCTGCCCCAGCTCGTCGATACGCCAACTTTCCCGCACCTGGGCGCGCATCGCTTTGGACGCAAGCACTTCCTGGGTGTGGGTTTCGAAGACAATGCTGTCGTCGCTGGCTTCCAGGTCACGCAAGGTGGCGGCCAAGTCGGCGCGGTCTGCCCGCGGGCAACCCAGCAGGTTCGGCGCCATGACACCAAACCCCTGCCACTCCAGCTCTTCACGCAAGGCCTTGCGCTTGCCGGCCTCGAGTTGCGATAGCAGTACCAGCGTCCAGGCCCCGTCCCAGGCTGGCTGGCTGGGGCTGTACACCCGCTTGAAGGCTTTTTCGAAACGCCGCCGGCCGGTGCCGGTCAGGCTGTAATAGCTGCGTCGGCCAACCTTTTCGGCGGTGAGCCAGCCTTCCTTGGTCAGGCGGAAGATCGACGTGCGGATCAGCCGCTCATTGATGCCGATCGGTTCCAGCAGGTTGATCAGGCTACCCAGCCAGACCGTACCGCCGTGGGGCTCGATGGCATCGCCGTACAGGGTGATGATCAGGGAACTGGCGCGGATCGGCGTCTGCTCCTGAAAGCGAGTGATCAGGGTATTGAGTGGGGCAAGATTGCTCATGGGCGAACTGTGCGCGGATAAAGCACCGACTATACCTGTGCGACGGGCCGCCTGGCCAATACGTGAGGCTGGCAGGCTCATGCCGTTACCTGGCCTTTGGGCCGAACACCGGTGTCTTCCATGCGTGGGCGCCCTGCTTCGGCCTGGGCCAACGGCGGGCATTCGACCATGCTGTTCATGCAGCGCTGCGCCAGGTGCTGGTACTCGGCGGTGCCGCGCTGTTTCCAGGCCAGTTCCTGGTCGGTCAACGGGCGTTTGACCTGCGCCGGCGAGCCCATCACCAGGCTTTGCGCCTCACATTGGAACCCGGCTTTGACGAACGCGGTTGCCGCGACGATGCAGCGTGGAGCGATGTGGGCGCCATCCATGACCACCGCGTTCATGCCGATCAAGGCGTCTTCGCCTACGCGGCAACCGTGCAGTACGGCGCCGTGCCCGACATGGCCGTTGCGCTCTACTACAGTGTCGCCCCCCGGGAAGCCATGCATCACGCAGGTGTCCTGCAGGTTGGCACCCTCCTCGAGCACGATGCGACCGAAATCCCCCCTAAGCGATGCCAAAGGGCCGACATAGCACCGAGGGCCGACGATGACATCGCCAATCAGCACTGCGCTGGGGTGCACATAGGCCGTCGGGTGCACTACGGGCGTCAGGCCATCCAGTCGATAGCAAGGCATGGGAAACCTCCTGAAATGATTTGAAGTTCCATGCGATCTTGTATCACATGGAAATGCATCGTCAATCCGATTTGGGATGTATCGCTTTTGAAAGGTTGGGAGATCAGAATCAATAATCAGGGTCCTAGGCCTGAAAAGCTTGAGGTTAGGCCGTTATTCAGTCATGTCAGCGAATGATGGCTTCGTTGCTCATTCGGATAAAGAGATACACGGACAGATTGTTATGCTTGCCTAAATGTATCGCATGATGCATATACTGACTTCACCCGGTCGTGAGCCACCGCCACGCCCCTGCAAACAACAAGAAATGCCGGCCCCACGATGTGCCGTGCGTGCAGCCAGAGGAACCCGACATGCCGCAATATCTCGATGTGCAGGCGCCTGAGAACGGTGTCCAGCTCATGACCTTGCAACGGCCCGAGGCACTCAACGCCCTGTGTACCGAGCTGCTGGCAGAGCTGGCAGCAGCGTTGGCCGCAGCCGCGCAGAACGACCACATCGGCGCCGTGGTGATTACCGGCAGCCGCAAGGCGTTCGCCGCAGGCGCCGACATCCGCGAGATGGCCGAGCGCGATCTGGTCGGCATCCTCAATGACCCACGTGTGGCCCACTGGCAAAGCATCGCTGCGTTCGCAAAACCGCTGATTGCCGCCGTCAACGGCTATGCCCTGGGCGGTGGTTGCGAACTGGTGATGTGCGCCGACATTGTCATCGCCGGCAGCGACGCCCGTTTCGGCCAGCCGGAAATCACCCTCGGCATCATCCCTGGCGCTGGCGGCACCCAGCGCCTGGTGCGGGCCGTGGGCAAGCCGCTGGCCATGCAGATGGTGCTGACCGGCGAAGCCATCACCGCCCGCCACGCCCAACAGGCCGGCCTGGTCAGTGAACTCACTCAACCGGAACTTACCGTGGAGCGCGCCATGCAGGTGGCGCGCAGCATCGCTGCCAAGGCGCCGCTGGCAGTACGGCTGGCCAAGGAAGCACTACTGAAGGCCGGCGACACCGACCTGGCCAGCGGCCTGCGTTTCGAGCGCCATGCGTTTACTTTGCTGGCCGGCACTGCCGACCGCGCTGAAGGTATCCAGGCGTTTCAGGAAAAGCGCCCGGCACGTTTCCAGGGCTGCTGACCCACCCTTTCCACGACTGACGGAGCGAGCCTGTCATGACTTTCCAGCACATTCTGTTTTCCATCGAGGACGGCGTCGCCCTCCTCTCGTTGAACCGCCCCGAACAGCTGAACAGCTTCAACACCGCCATGCACCTGGAAGTACGCGAGGCGCTCAGGCAAGTGCGCCAGAGCAGCGAGGCGCGGGTGTTGCTGTTGACCGGTGAAGGCCGTGGCTTCTGCGCCGGCCAGGACCTGTCCGACCGCAACGTCGCGCCCGGGGCCGACATGCCGGACCTGGGCGAGTCCATCGACCGGTTCTACAACCCCCTGGTGCGCACCTTGCGCGACCTGCCGCTGCCGGTGATCTGCGCAGTCAATGGCGTGGCGGCGGGTGCCGGGGCCAATATCCCGCTGGCCTGCGACCTGGTGCTGGCGGCCCGCTCGGCCAGCTTCATCCAGGCCTTCTGCAAGATCGGCCTGGTGCCGGATTCCGGTGGCACCTGGTTGCTGCCACGCCTGGTCGGCATGGCCCGGGCCAAGGCGCTGGCCATGCTGGGTGAGCGCCTTGGCGCCGAACAGGCCCAGCAATGGGGGCTGATCCATCGCGTGGTGGACGATGTCGCGCTGCGTGACGAAGCCCTTGCCCTTGCCCGTCACCTGGCCACCCAGCCCACCTATGGCCTGGCGCTGATCAAGCGCAGCCTGAATGCCAGTTTCGACAACGGCTTCGATCAGCAGCTGGAGCTGGAGCGCGACCTGCAGCGTCTGGCCGGGCGCAGCGAAGACTACCGTGAAGGCGTGGGTGCCTTCATGAACAAGCGCACGCCGTCATTCACGGGGCGCTGATCATGAGCCAACTCGCAAGCAATGTGCAGGTGGCAGTGATCGGTGCCGGCGCAATGGGCGCCGGGATCGCCCAGGTCGCGGCGCAGGCCGGGCACCCGGTAAAACTGTACGACACCCGCCCGGGTGCCGCCGCCCAGGCGGTGGACGGCATCAACCGGCAACTGGCCCGGCTGGTGGAAAAAGGCAAGTTGCAGCCAGGCGAGCATGAAACGATCAGCGCCCGCCTGTGCCCGGTCGACACGCTCGAAGCGTTGGCCGATGCAGGCCTGGTGATCGAAGCCATCGTCGAGAACCTGCAGGTCAAACAGGCGCTGTTCAGTCAGCTGGAAGCCTTGTGCGGCAAAGACTGCATACTCGCCAGCAACACGTCGTCACTGTCCATCACCAGCCTCGCTGCCGGGTTGTCGCGGCCGCAGCGGGTGGTGGGCATGCACTTCTTCAACCCCGCACCGCTGATGGCGCTGGTCGAGGTGGTCTCAGGCCTGGCAACCGATCCGGCAGTGGCCGCCTGTGTCTACGCAACCGCCCAGGCCTGGGGCAAGAAGCCGGTGCGCACGCGCTCCACACCGGGCTTTATCGTCAACCGTGTGGCGCGGCCGTTCTATGCCGAAAGCCTGCGCCTACTGCAGGAAGGTGCCGCCGATTGCGCCAGCCTCGATGCATTGCTGCGTGACGCTGGCGGTTTCCGCATGGGGGCCTTCGAGCTGACTGACCTGATCGGTCACGACGTCAATTACGCGGTTACTTGCTCGGTATTCGATGCCTTCTATGGCGATTTCCGCTTCCAGCCATCGCTGGTGCAAAAAGAGCTGGTGGACGCCGGTCGCCTGGGCCGCAAGACAGGCCAAGGCTTCTACAGCTATGCCGCAGGCGCCGAACGCCCGCAGCCAGCAGAACTGCACAGCCCCGCCATTGCCGAAACCTGCGTGGTCGAAGGCAGCCTGGGGGTGATGCAGCCATTGGTTGAACGCCTGCGCAAGAACGGTATAGCCGTCACTCAGCGTGCCGGCAGTGGCCTGATCCAGGTGGGCGACGCCACCCTGGCACTCTCCGATGGCCGCCTGGCCAGCCAGCGCGCCCGTGAAGACGGGCTGCGCAACCTGGTGCTGCTGGATCTGGCGCTGGACTACAGCACGGCCAGCCGACTGGCAATCACCTGGTCAGCCGATACCACCGACAGCGCCCGCGATCACGCCGTCGCGCTGCTCCAGCGTGCCGGTCTCAAGGTGACGGCGGTTGCCGACCTGCCCGGCCTGGTAGTGCTGCGCACCGTAGCCATGCTCGCCAACGAAGCCGCCGATGCCGTGCTGCAGAGTGTCGGCAGCGCCGCCGACATCGACCTGGCCATGCGCGCCGGGGTCAATTACCCCTGCGGCCCTCTGGCCTGGGCAGCGGCTGTCGGCATCCCTCATACCCTGCGCGTGCTCGACAACCTGCAGCGCAGCTACGGCGAAAGCCGCTATCGCCCTTCCCTGCTGTTACGCCGTTGCGAAGCCAATGGAGGCACCTTGCATGACTGAAACCGAACTGGCACAAGCCTGTGCCGACGCCATGTATGCCCGTGACCAGGCCAGCCAGGGCCTGGGCATCAGCCTGCTGGATGCCGGTCCGGGTCGGGCGAGCCTGCGCATGCCGGTACGCGCCGACATGATCCAGGGCCACGGCACCTGTCACGGTGGCTTCCTGTTCGCCCTGGCCGACTCGGCGTTCGCCTTTGCCTGCAACAGTTATGACCAAGCCACTGTGGCGCTGGGCTGCAGCATCGATTACCTGGCGCCAGCGCTGCGCGATGATGTGCTGACCGCCCATGCCAGCGAGGTCAGCCGCAAAGGCCGTACCGGCCTGTACGACGTACGCATCGACAACCAGCGTGGTGAGCTGGTGGCGATGTTCCATGGCAAATCCTACAAAGTGCGCGGCACGGTGCTGGCGCAGGAGACCCAAGATGACTGAACACTCCCTCGCCGATGCCTTGATCATCGACGCCGTGCGCACACCCATCGGCCGCTACGGCGGGGCCTTGAGCAGCGTGCGCGCCGATGACCTCGCGGCCATCCCGCTCAAGGCCCTGCTCCAGCGCCACCCCGAACTGGACTGGAAAGCCGTCGACGATGTGATCCTCGGTTGTGCCAACCAGGCCGGCGAAGACAACCGTAACGTCGCCCATATGGCCAGCCTGCTGGCCGGGCTGCCCCTTGAAGTGCCGGGTACCACCCTCAACCGCCTGTGCGGTTCTGGCCTGGATGCCATCGGCAGTGCCGCCCGCGCCCTGCGTTGTGGCGAGGCCGGTTTGATGCTGGCCGGTGGTGTCGAATCGATGTCGCGTGCGCCGTTTGTCATGGGCAAATCCGATCAGGCGTTCGGCCGCTCGGCCGAGCTGTTCGACACCACCATCGGCTGGCGTTTCGTCAACCCGCTGATGCAGCGTGGCTTTGGCACCGACTCGATGCCGGAAACTGCCGAGAATGTGGCTGAGCAGTTCGGTATTTCCCGCGCCGACCAGGATGCCTTTGCCCTGCGCAGCCAGCACAAGGCTGCAGCGGCACAGGCGCGTGGCCGGCTGGCACGGGAAATCGTGCCGGTCGAGATCGCCCAGCGCAAAGGCCCGGCCAAAGTGGTCGTGCACGACGAACATCCGCGCAGCGATACCACCCTTGAACAGTTGGCCCGGCTCGGTACTCCGTTTCGTGAGGGTGGCAGCGTCACCGCCGGCAACGCCTCCGGGGTCAATGACGGCGCCTGCGCCCTGCTCCTGGCCAGCAGTGACGCTGCCCGCCGGCACGGCCTGAAGGCCCGTGGCCGTATCGTCGGCATGGCCGTAGCCGGCGTCGAACCCAGGCTGATGGGTATCGGCCCGGTACCGGCAACCCGCAAGGTGCTGGCACTCACCGGCTTGTCGCTGGCAGACCTGGACGTCATCGAACTCAACGAGGCCTTCGCCGCACAAGGCCTGGCCGTGCTGCGCGAACTGGGCCTGGCCGACGACGACTCGCGGGTCAACCGCAATGGCGGTGCCATCGCCCTCGGGCATCCGCTGGGCATGAGCGGTGCACGCCTGGTCACCACCGCCTTGCACGAGTTGGAAGAGACCGCTGGCCGTTATGCGCTGTGCACCATGTGCATCGGTGTCGGCCAGGGCATTGCCATGGTTATCGAGCGCCTCTGAGCGGCTCGGACCATCGGCCTGTTACCGAACCGAACGCAGCCGTATATGCTGCGCTCATGACACTCACCGTGCGGCCTGCAACCGCTGCCGCGCGGCGTACAAGAACAATTCGAGTGAAGCCATGAACATGTACCATGATGCCGATCGTGCCCTGCTGGACCCGCTGGAAACCGCCAGTATCGACGCCCTGCGCCAGCACCAGCTGGAGCGCCTGCGCTGGAGCCTGAAGCACGCTTACGACAACGTGCCGCTGTATCGCAAGCGTTTTGCCGAGTACGGCGCACACCCCGACGACCTCAAATGCCTTGAAGATCTGGCCAAGTTCCCCTTCACCGGTAAGAACGACCTGCGCGACAACTACCCTTACGGCATGTTCGCCGTGCCCCAGGAAGACGTGGTGCGCCTGCATGCGTCCAGTGGCACCACCGGCAAGCCGACCGTGGTGGGCTACACCCAGAACGACATCGACACCTGGGCCAATGTGGTCGCCCGCTCGATTCGCGCCGCTGGCGGGCGCAAAGGCGACAAGGTGCATGTCTCCTACGGCTATGGCCTGTTCACCGGCGGGCTGGGTGCGCATTACGGCGCCGAGCGCCTGGGTTGCACGGTGATCCCCATGTCCGGCGGCCAGACCGAGAAGCAGGTGCAGCTGATTCGCGACTTCCAGCCCGACATCATCATGGTCACCCCGTCCTACATGCTCAACCTGGCCGACGAGATCGAACGCCAGGGTATCGACCCGCACGACCTCAAGCTGCGTCTGGGAATCTTCGGCGCAGAACCGTGGACCGACGAGCTGCGCCGTTCCATCGAGCAGCGCCTGGGCATCAACGCCCTCGACATCTACGGCCTGTCGGAAATCATAGGCCCTGGGGTGGCGATGGAGTGCATTGAAACCAAGGACGGCCCGACCATCTGGGAAGACCACTTCTACCCCGAGATCATCGACCCGGTCACCGGTCAGGTCCTGCCGGACGGCCAGCTGGGCGAGCTGGTATTCACCTCGCTGAGCAAGGAAGCCCTGCCGATGGTGCGCTACCGCACCCGCGACCTGACCCGCTTGCTGCCCGGTACGGCCCGGCCGATGCGGCGGATCGGCAAGATCACCGGCCGCAGCGATGACATGCTGATTATTCGCGGGGTCAACGTGTTCCCGACCCAGATCGAAGAACAGGTGCTTAAAATAAAACAGCTTTCAGAGATGTACGAGATTCATCTGTATCGCAATGGCAATCTCGACAGTGTCGAGGTGCATGTGGAGTTGCGTGGCGAGTGCCAGCACCTCGATGAGGGCCAGCGCAAGCTGCTGACCGGCGAGCTCAGCAAGCAGATCAAGACCTACATCGGCATCAGCACCCAGGTACAGCTGCAGCCCTGCGGCTCGCTCAAGCGCTCCGAGGGCAAGGCTTGCCACGTCTTTGACAAACGCTTGGCCAGCTGACCCGTTCGGCTTGCCTTCCAGGCCCCGGCATTGTCCGGGGCTTTTTTTTGCATTTTATCTGCCGGCCCTTTCGCGGGTGAACCCGCGAAGAGGCCCGAAAGCGATACACAAATATTATTCGATACACACAAATATGTTTGACGTTATGTTTTGTATCGCTTACAAATGACTCATGCCTTAGCAGGAGTCGGAACACATGTACGCACAGCTAGTGGAAACCGGAGTCAAGCGGGTCAAGTCGCTGGAAGAAATGTCCCCCGAGGAACGCAACTTTCAGGAAAAGATCGACGCCGAGATCAAGATCGAAGCCAAGAACTGGATGCCCGAGGCTTACCGCCAGACCCTGATCCGGCAGATCTCCCAGCACGCCCATTCGGAAATCGTCGGCATGCTGCCCGAGGGCAACTGGGTCACCCGTGCCCCCAGCCTCAAGCGCAAGCTGCAACTGATGGCCAAGATCCAGGACGAAGCCGGCCACGGCCTGTACCTGTACAGCGCCATGCAAACCCTGGGCGCCGACCGCGATGAAGAAATCGCCAAGCTGCACAGCGGCAAGGCCAAGTACTCGAGCATCTTCAACTACCCCACCCTCAGCTGGGCCGACATGGGCGCCGTGGGCTGGCTGGTGGATGGCGCCGCCATCGTCAACCAGGTGGTGCTGCAGCGCACCTCCTACGGCCCCTACTCCCGCGCCATGATCCGCATCTGCAAGGAAGAGAGCTTCCACCAGCGCCAGGGCTACGAAATGCTCCTGACCATGATGCGTCACGGCACCCAGGCCCAGCGCGACATGGTCCAGGACGCCATCAACCGCCTGTGGTGGCCGTCGCTGATGATGTTCGGGCCCAGCGACGAGCACTCGCCCAACAGCGCTCAGTCGATGGCCTGGAAAATCAAGCGCCAGACCAACGATGAGTTGCGCCAGCGCTTCATCGACCAGACCGTGCCGCAACTGGAACTGCTCGGCTGCACTGCCCCCGACACGGAACTGAAGTGGAACGCCGAGCGCGGCCACTACGATTTCGGTGCAATCCAGTGGGACGAGTTCTACGAAGTGCTCAAGGGCAATGGCCCGTGCAATCAGGAACGTGTCGCCACCCGGCGCCAGGCCATCGACGACGGCGCCTGGGTACGCGAGGCCGCGGTGGCCTACGCGCGCAAGCAACAGAACAAGAACGCCGCTTGAGCGGCGATTGATGCGGAGATCGAAAATGTCTGTCTGGACCCTTTACGAAGTGTTCGTGCGCAGCAAGCACGGCCTTAACCACAAGCATGTCGGCAGCGTGCATGCCGCCGATGCCGCCATGGCCATCGAAAACGCCCGCGAGCTTTACACCCGCCGCAGCGAAGGCGTCAGCCTGTGGGTAGTGCCTTCGGCACTTATCACCGCCTCTTCGCCTGACGAGAAAGACCCGCTGTTCGCCCCGTCGGACGACAAGGTCTACCGCCATGCCAGCTTCTACGAACTGCCCGACGAAGTCGGACACATGTGAGGTTGATCATGCATAACCAAGCCCTTGTCCCCTACCTGCTGTTGCTCGGTGACAGCGCCCTGGTGCAGGGTCAGCGCCTTTGCCAATGGTGCGGCCACGCCCCTGCCATCGAAGAAGAGCTGGCCCTGATGAATGTTGGCCTTGACCTGGTCGGCCAGGCACGCAACTGGCTGGAGTACGCCGCCGAACTGCTGGATGACGGCCGCGATGCCGATGCCTTGGCCTTCCGCCGAGACGAGCGGGCTTATCGCAACCTGTTGCTGGTCGAACAACCCAACGGCGATTTTGCCGTGACCATGACCAAGCAGTTTCTCTATGACGCCTGGCACCTCGCCGTGCTCCAGGGGTTGGTCGAATCGAGCGATCCGCGTATTGCCGGTATTGCCGCCAAGGCAGTGAAAGAAGTCACCTACCACCTGCGTCGGTCCAGCGAGTGGGTGCAGCGCCTGGGCGATGGCACCGAAGAAAGCCGCCAGCGCATGCTCGCTGCCATCCCGGCACTGTGGCGCTTTACCGTCGAGCTGTGTGCTGCCAGCGACAATGAGGTGCAGCTGGCGAACGCGGGTATCGGCGCCAACCCCGCCAGCGTCGCCAGTGCCTGGCTGAAGCAGGTAAGCGAGACGTTCGCGGCGGTCGAACTGCCACTGCCCAAGGCGGCCAGCTACTTCTACCTGGACGGCCGCAAGGGCCTGCACACCGAGCACCTCGGCCTGCTGCTGGCCGAAATGCAATTCCTGCCGAGGGCTTACCCCGATGCAACCTGGTGAGCTGATTGCCGGCGACCGCGGTGCGCGAGCGCAGCATGGCGATGACCTGGCCCGCGCCTGGGCAGTTCTGGGCCAGGTCATGGACCCGGAAGTGCCTGTGGTCAGCGTGGTCGACTTGGGGATCGTCCGCGACCTCGACTGGCGCGCCGGCCACCTGCACCTGGTGGTTACACCGACCTACTCCGGCTGCCCGGCCACCGAGGTGATCGAGGGGGATATCCGCCAGGCGCTGGAGCAGGCAGGGTTTTCCGCGCCTGACCTTGAGCGCCGGCTGACCCCGGCGTGGAGCACCGACTGGATCAGCGAACTGGGCCGCGAGCGC
Organism: Pseudomonas sp. CM25; assembly: GCF_013179705.1. Lineage (NCBI taxonomy): Bacteria > Pseudomonadati > Pseudomonadota > Gammaproteobacteria > Pseudomonadales > Pseudomonadaceae > Pseudomonas > Pseudomonas sp. CM25. The sequence goes on from NZ_JABMCW010000031.1 coordinate 17,437, forward strand.
CTGCGCGCCTATGGCATCGCACCGCCGCAAGGCAGCGCCAGCAAGCGCAGCCTGTTGGGTGACGCTCCCCAGGTGTGCTGCCCGCAGTGCGGCAGTACCCATACCGAATTGCTCAGCCAGTTCGGCTCCACGGCCTGCAAGGCGCTGTACCGCTGCTGCGAGTGCCTGGAGCCGTTCGACTATTTCAAATGCATTTGAGCCGTGGAGAACGCCATGAGCCAGTTTCACAGCCTGACCATCAAGCAAGTGCGCAACGAGACGCGTGATGCGGTGTCGATTGCCTTCGACGTGCCTGAGCACCTGCAAGCGCAGTTCCGTTTCACCCAGGGCCAGTACCTGGTCATGCGGACCCGGCTGGACGATGAAGAGGTCCGCCGCTCCTACTCGATCTGCAGTGCCGTGCACGACGGCGAGTTGCGCGTGGCCGTCAAGCGCGTGCCGGGCGGGCGTTTCTCGGCGTTTGCCAATGAAGTGCTCAAGGCCGGCCAGCAGCTGGAGGTGATGCCGCCATCGGGCAGCTTCTTCGTGCCGCTGGACCCGGCTCGCCGGGGTAATTACCTGGGCGTGGCCGCCGGCAGCGGCATCACCCCGATCCTGTCGATCATCAGTACTACCCTGGCCAGCGAGCCACACAGCCGCTTCACCTTGCTGTACGGCAACCGTTCGAGCTCCGGGGCGCTGTTCCGCGACAGGCTGGAAGACCTGAAAAACCGCTACCTCGACCGCCTCAACCTGATTTTCGTGTTCAGCCGTGAGCAGCAGGATATCGACCTGTACAACGGCCGCATCGATGCCGACAAATGCGGCCAGCTGTTCTCGCGCTGGCTGGATGTTCCAGGCCTGGATGCAGCGTTCATCTGTGGCCCGCAGGCGATGACCGAGACCGTGCGTGACAGCCTGCAGGCCAATGGCCTGAGCAAGCAACGCATTCATTTCGAGCTGTTCGCCGCAGCCGGCAGCGAAGCCCGCCGCGAGGCCCGTGAGGCCGCCCGGCAGGTAGACGCGGCGGTCAGCCACATTACCGTGATCAGCGACGGCCGCGCCCTGAGCTTCGACCTGCCACGCAACAGCCAGAACGTGCTGGACGCCGGCAATGCCATCGGTGCCGAACTGCCCTATTCGTGCAAGGCCGGCGTGTGCTCGACCTGCAAGTGCCGGGTGATCGAAGGCGAAGTGGAGATGGACAGCAACCATGCCCTGGAGGACTACGAAGTGGCGGCCGGGTATGTGCTGTCGTGCCAGAGCTACCCGGTAAGCGACAAGGTGGTGCTCGACTTCGACCAGCTCTGAGACCGCGTCGCCTGCTTCGCGGGCGCGCCCGCTCCCACAGGTAGGGCGCTGCCCCTTGGCCTTGTGCAATCCCTGTGGGAGCGGGTTCACCCGCGAAGCGGCCATCACCACCAACCCAGTACCCGCGTGACCTCACCAAAAACAATTACAACACCCAGAGATCGCAACCCATGACACCCGAACGCATAGAAAGCATCGCCAACCACCCCGACTTCCAGCACCTGGTGCGGCGCAAGCGTCGCCTCAACGGCAGCCTGACCCTGGCGATGCTGGTGATCTACTACGGCTTCGTCCTGCTGGTGGCGTTCTCGCCCAGCACCCTTGGGCAGTCGCTTAGCGGCGGCGTGACCACCGTCGGCATGCTGGTGGGCGTACTGATGGTGCTGCTGTCCTTTGCCCTGACCGGTATCTACGTGCACCGCGCCAACAACGTGCTCGACCCGCTCAACGACAAGGTCAAGCAGGAGTGCGCGCAATGAACTGGACTGCCATCTCGATGTTCATGGTGTTCGTCTGCTTTACCCTGCTGGTCACCCGCTGGGCCGCCCTGCGTACCCGCTCGGCCAGCGACTTCTACACCGCCGGCGGCGGCCTGACCGGCATGCAGAACGGCCTGGCGATTGCGGGCGACATGATCAGCGCCGCCTCATTCCTGGGCATCTCGGCGATGATGTTCATGAACGGCTATGACGGCCTGCTCTATGCCCTGGGCGTGCTCGCCGGCTGGCCGATCATCCTGTTCCTGATCGCCGAACGCCTGCGCAACCTGGGCAAGTACACCTTCGCCGATGTGGTCAGCTATCGCCTGGCGCAGACCCCGGTGCGCCTGACCTCGGCCTTTGGCACCCTGGTGGTAGCCTTGATGTACCTGGTGGCGCAGATGGTCGGTGCCGGCAAGCTGATCGAGCTGCTGTTCGGCATCAGCTACCTGTATGCGGTGATGCTGGTCGGCGTGCTGATGGTCGCCTACGTCACCTTCGGCGGCATGCTGGCCACCACCTGGGTGCAGATCATCAAGGCAGTGATGCTGCTCTCGGGGACCACGTTCATGGCCTTCATGGTGCTCAGGCACTTCGGCTTCAGCACCGAGGCCATGTTCGCCAGCGCCGTCGCCGTGCACGCCAAGGGCCAGGCGATCATGGCCCCGGGCGGCTTGTTGTCGAACCCGATAGATGCCATTTCGCTGGGCCTGGGCATGATGTTCGGTACCGCCGGCCTGCCGCATATCCTGATGCGCTTCTTCACCGTCAGCGACGCCAAGGAAGCACGCAAGAGCGTGTTCTACGCCACCGGTTTCATCGGTTACTTCTACTTGCTGCTGATCGTGGTCGGCTTTGGCGCCATCGTCATGGTCGGCACCGAGCCGTCCTACCGTGACGCCAGCGGCGCGATCATCGGCGGCGGCAACATGGTCGCCGTGCACCTGGCCCAGGCCGTGGGTGGCAACCTGTTCCTTGGCTTCATCTCCGCCGTGGCCTTCGCCACCATCCTGGCCGTTGTCGCCGGCCTGGCGCTGTCCGGCGCATCGGCGGTTTCCCACGACCTGTATGCCTGCGTCATGCGCAAAGGCAAAGCCACCGAGCAAGAGGAAATGCGCGTGTCGCGCATCGCCACGCTGGTGATCGGCCTGCTGGCAGTGATCCTCGGCCTGATGTTCGAGTCGCAGAACATCGCCTTCCTCTCCGGGCTGGTACTGGCGGTGGCCGCTTCGGTCAACTTCCCGGTGCTGTTGCTCTCGATGTTCTGGAAAGGCCTGACCACCCGTGGTGCGGTATGCGGCAGCATGGCCGGCCTGGTTTCGGCAGTGGTGCTGGTGGTACTGGGCCCGGCGGTATGGGTCAACGTCCTGCACCACGAACAGGCGCTGTTCCCTTACAGCAACCCGGCACTGTTCTCCATGAGCCTGGCGTTCCTCGGTGCCTGGGTATTCTCGGTCACCGACAGCTCCGAACGTGCCGCTGAAGAGCGTGGCCGCTACCTGGCCCAGTTCATCCGCTCCATGACCGGTATTGGCGCCGCCGGCGCCAGCAAGCACTGACCTCAGGGAAGAACGACCATGTCGGGTAAAACAACAACAATGAACCGCACGCATGTCATGACAGCCGCCTGGCTGGCCACCCTCGCCCTGCCCTTGCCGGCGCTGGCGGACCTTATCGGCGACAGCCATGCACGCCTGGAGCTGCGCAACCACTACATCAACCGCGACTTCCGCCAGAGCAACGCCGCGCAGGCCAAGGCCGAGGAATGGGGCCAAGGCTTCACCGCCAGGCTGGAGTCGGGCTTCACCGATGGCCCGGTCGGTTTTGGCGTCGACGCCATGGGCCAGCTGGGCATCAAGCTGGACTCCAGCCGTGACCGGCGCAACACCGGCCTGCTGCCGTATGGCCCGAACAGCCAGGAACCGGTCGACGACTACAGTGAGCTGGGCCTGACCGGCAAGGTGCGCGTGTCCAAGAGCACCCTGCGCCTGGGTACCTTGCAGCCAATCCTGCCCGTGGTGGTGTACAACGACACCCGTCTGCTGGCGTCCACTTTCCAGGGCGGCGTGCTCACCAGCCAGGACCTCGAAGGGCTTACCTTCAACGCTGGCCGCCTGACCAAGGCCAACCTGCGCGATTCCTCGGGCCGCGACGACATCGGCTACGGCGCCGCCAGCAGCGACCACCTGGACTTTGGCGGCGGCAGCTATGCCATCACCCCGCTGACCAGTGTCAGCTACTACTACGCCAAGCTCGAGGACATCTACCGCCAGCAGTTTGTCGGCCTGATCGATACCCGCCCACTGGCCGAAGGTGTGAGCTTGCGCAGCGACCTGCGCTACTTCGACAGCCGCAATGACGGCGCCGAGCGCGCCGGCAATATCGACAACCGCAACTTCAACGCCATGTTCACCCTCGGCGTGCGGGCGCATAAATTCACCGCCGCCTGGCAGCAGATGTCGGGTGACAGCGCCTTCCCGTTCGTCAATGGCGGCGACCCGTTCACCGTCAACCTGGTCACCTACAACACCTTCACCCGCACCGGGCTGGACTCGTGGCAGCTGCGCTACGACTACGACTTCGTCGCCATGGGTATCCCGGGCCTGAGCTTCATGACCCGTTACACCGACGGCCGCCACGCCGAAACCGCGACCATCAGCAACGGCCGCGAGCGCGAACGCGATACCGACCTCACCTACGTGATCCAGAGCGGCCCGCTCAAGGACGTCAGCCTGCGCTGGCGCAACGTCACCTTCCGTTCCGGCAATGGCCTGACCAACGCCGTCGACGAAAACCGCCTGATCATCGGCTACACCCTGGCGCTGTGGTAACAGCGCCCCCCTACTTCTGAACAGCATGGAGAACAGCATGTCTGCCGCCCCTACTCTGCAAAGCTTCATCGCCGGCCGTTGGCTTGGCCAGCACGGCGCCCAGGCCCTGCGCAGCGCCCTCGACGGCCACGTGCTGGCCTACAGCCATGAAGAGCGCCCGGACTTCGCCGAAGCCGTGGCCTTCGCCCGTGCCCGCGGGCTTGCCACGCTGATGGCCATGGATTTCCAGCAACGCGCCCAGCGCCTGAAAGCGTTGGCCCTTTACCTGGCCGAGCACAAGGAGCAGCTCTACGCGTTGTCCCACCACAGCGGCGCCACCCGTGCCGACAGCTGGATCGACATCGAGGGCGGCAATGCCACACTGTTTGCCTATGCGGGCATCGGCAGCCGTGAACTGCCATCGGGCAACCTGGTGCACGAAGGCCCGGCGATCCCGTTGGGTAAGCAGGGCCATTTCGCTGGCAGCCATATCCTGGTGCCGCGCGCTGGCGTGGCAGTGCACATCAACGCGTTCAACTTCCCGATCTGGGGCATGCTGGAGAAGTTCGCCCCGACCTTCCTGGCCGGCATGCCGTGCATCGTCAAGCCGGCGACCTCCACCAGCTACCTGACCGAAGCCGTGGTGCGCCTGATGAACGCATCCGGGCTGCTGCCAGAAGGCAGCCTGCAACTGGTGATTGGTAGCACCGGCGACCTGCTCGAGCGCCTTCAAGGCCAGGATGTGGTGACCTTTACCGGCTCGGCCGATACGGCCGCCAAATTGCGCGTCACGCCGAACCTGATTCGCAATTCGGTGCCGTTCACGGCCGAGGCCGATTCGCTGAACTGCGCCATCCTCGGCCCGGACGTCACCCCGGACACTGAGGAGTTCGAGCTGTACATCAAGGAGGTGGTGCGGGAAATGACCACCAAGGCCGGGCAGAAATGCACCGCCATCCGCCGCGTCATCGTGCCGGCCAGGCATATCGATGCGGTTGCTACGCGCCTGCGCGAGCGCCTGAGCAAGGTGGTGGTCGGTGACCCGTCGCTGGAAGGCGTGCGTATGGGCGCCCTGGCCTCCCACGACCAGCAGCATGATGTGGCCGAGCGGGTGCGCAGCCTGCTGCAGAGTTGCGACCAGCTGTTCGGCGCCAGCGATGGCTTTGCCCCGCGTGGCGAAGGCGTGGCCGAGGGTGCGTTCTTTGCCCCGACCTTGCTGCACGCCCGCGACCCGCATGCCGAAGGCGGTGCCCACGATATCGAGGCGTTCGGCCCGGTCAGCACGCTGATGGCCTACCACGACCTCGATGAAGCCCTGGCGCTCGCCGCTCGCGGCAAGGGCAGCCTGGTAGCGACGCTGGTAACGGCCGACCGCAGCGTAGCCGCCAAGGCCATTCCGGTGGCAGCTGCCTGGCACGGCCGCCTGCTGGTTCTCGACAGCGAGGCCGCCAAGGAATCCACCGGTCATGGCTCGCCGCTGCCACAGCTCAAGCACGGTGGCCCCGGCCGCGCCGGTGGCGGTGAAGAGCTGGGTGGCCTGCGCGCGGTCAAGCACTACCTGCAACGCGCTGCCGTGCAGGGTTCGCCGAACATGCTCACGGCGGTAACCGGTGAATATGTGCGCGGTGGCGAAGTGATCGAAACCGAAGTGCATCCGTTCCGCCGGTATTTCGAGCAGCTGCGCATCGGTGAATCGCTGCTCACCCACCGCCGTACCGTGACCGAAGCCGACCTGGTCAACTTCGGCTGCCTGTCGGGGGACCACTTCTACATGCACTTCGACGAGATCGCGGCCAAGCAGTCGCAGTTCGGCAAGCGCATTGCCCACGGCTACTTCGTGCTGTCGGCGGCGGCCGGGCTGTTCGTTTCGCCAGGTGCCGGGCCGGTACTGGCCAACTATGGCCTGGATACCCTGCGCTTCATCAACCCGGTAGGTATTGGCGATACCATCCAGGCGCGGCTGACCTGCAAGCGCAAGATCGACCAGGGCAAGACCAGCCCGCTGGGCCAGCCGCAGGGCGTGGTGGCATGGGATGTGGAGGTGACCAACCAGCTGGGTGAGCTGGTGGCCAGCTACGACATCCTGACGCTGGTGCTGAAGCAGCCACAATGATGGGGTGAGGCTACCGGCCTCTTCGCTGGCGCGCCCGCTCCCACAGGGATATGCGATCCCCTGTGGGAGCGGGTTCACCCGCGAAGAGGCGGCACAGGCTACATAAAGGCCAAGGGCCACCTCGTACATCCGCCCTAATCGCCTCATCACCCCCTCGGCGTTATAGTCCAGTGAGAACAACGCCAAGGAAGTCCCCATCATGCACCCCATCAAGCTCGTCCTCAGTGCCGCCCTGCTGGTCGGCGTCGCCGGCTGCCAGACCATCAACCCCTCCGAAGATACCCTCAAGCAGCGCACCGAATTCGCCCTCAACACCAAGGTATCCAAAGTCGCCGATGTGCGCAGCGACAGCACCATCACCTACTACACCGCCACCACCGCCAAAGGCCAGTACGAGTGCCAGATGCCCAGCGGTGGCATCGTCGCCGTGGCCGGCATGGGCCTTTACCAGCCTACCCCTTCGTGCATGAAGGAAGGCCAGGCATTGATGCTCCAGTAACCCACGCAAAACCTTTGCGCCCTGTCGCCGGTCTAGCCGACCGGCGCCGCAGGCAGCTCGCGCAACGCGCGCAGGGCGGCACGCAGTTCGGCTGGACGCACCGGTTTGGAAAGCACGGCGATATCACGCTCATGCACCTCTGCCTGAATCTTCTCCGGGTCGTGCCCGGTCATTATCAACGCTGGCACCGCCCATCCACGCTGGGCCCTGAGGCGGTCGATGCAATCGATGCCGGTGGCGTCCTGGCCCAGGTCATAATCCGCGACAATCACCTCGCAATCGCTGCTCAGGCCGCTTGGCGAGCTGTGCGCTTCTACCTCGCAGCCCCATTTCTGCAGCAGTGCCGAGGTAGCCCGCAGCACGTTGCGGTCGTCCTCGACCAGGCACACCCGCAAGCCGCCGAGCAGGCCGGGCGCTGCCGGCGAGCGTTGCGCCGAAGGCTGGTCCGGTTGTGCCTGCAGGCGTGGCAAACCCTGCAGAGTTACCGCCGTGCCGCGCCCCGGCCGCGAGCGCAAGCGGACTTCCAGCCCCATCAGGTGCCCCAGTCGGCGGACGATCGACAAGCCCAGTCCGACGCCTTCGACATCCTTGTCACGGCCCTGCCGTACCCGGTAGAACTCCTCGAACACCAGCCCCTGATGCGCCTCGGCAATGCCTCGCCCCTGGTCGCAGACGACAATGGCCAGGTCCCGGCCGCAGCGTCGTACCGCGATCAACAACGGGCGCTGCGCGGCGTATTTGAAACTGTTGGATATGACGTTCTGGACCATGGTCGCCAGCATGCCGCGGTCGGCACGGGTCCAGTAGCTGCAGGGCCGCAAACGAATGTCCACGCCTGCCCAGCGCGCGGCCTCGCTGTTGTTGCGCAGCAGTTCAGCCAGGAAATCACCCAAGGCAAAGGTTTCGTAACGGGGCTGCACCCGCCCGTTGTCCAGCGTGTACAGGTCAAGAATCGAGCGAAACAGCTGCGATACGTTGAGCAGCGAACGGTCGATGCTGTCCACCAGCCGCCGCTCATCCTCGCCCAGCGGCGCCTCGCGCAGGCAGGCGGTGAACAGGCCGATGGAGTGGATAGGCTGGCGCAGGTCATGGCTGGCCTGAGCCAGAAAGCGGGACTTTTCCTGATTCGCCGCTATCGCCTGTTCCGAGGCCTTGCGCGTGCGCTCCAGCAGCAGGTGCGCATACACCGGAATGACCGTGCTGGTGGTCAGCAGCATCAGCACCATGAACGGGTTGGCCTGCCAGTAAGGCGTAAGCTGATAGACCACCAGCAAGGCCGCCAGCGCCAGCACGGTGGCAATTGCCAGGTAGCGCGAGCCGAAGCGCATGCCGTTGCCCAGGTTCACCCACACCATGACCGCATAAATCGGCAGCGCCGCTTCGCCGCCTATCACCAGGCCAAAACAGGTGCCAGTGTAGTCATGCAGCATGCCCAGCACCCGGCGCCAGGGGTAATGGCCGGGCCAGCGGGCGATGGCCTGGCGAAGGCCGACCGACACCAGCAGGAACGAGACGATGTAGTAGATCACCGGCAGGTATCGCGCATGCGACTCGCCTGGCATGAAACCCAGCAGACCCATGTATGCCAGGGCGCAGCAGGCGACGATGAGGCGCAGGTTGGCTTGATCGAGCTCGTTGTTCTTGTCCAGGTCCATGGGCATTGTCCTTGTGCACATTTCGCGAGGCGGCACAGTCCGTGTAAGGCTGCTAAATTAGCATGGCCCGGTTCGCTGGTGGCTACAGGGAGTTGCCAGACGTGAAATGCCGCATCATTGTCGCCGATGACCATCCGCTGTTCAGGGACGCCATGGCCCGCACCGTCCGGCGGGTGGTGCCCGGTGCCTGCGTGGAAGAAGCCGGGGACCTTGCCGAAGTCTTCGCGCTGAGTGCCACTGGCGAGATACCCGACACCCTGGTGCTGGACCTGCGCTTTCCCGGCCTTACCGATATCCAGTGCCTTTCCCAGGTACGCCGGCAACTGCCACGTACCACGCTTATCGTGGTTTCAGCGGTCGATGACCCTGCGCTGATCGAGCAGGTGATGGCCACAGGTGTCGACGGTTTCATTGGCAAGGACAGCATGCCGGAAGACATTGGCGCAGCCATCCTGGCGATCCGCGAGGGCGAAGTATTGGTCAGGTACACCCCCTCGGGCTTGTTCCCTGGCGTCAGCCCCGACGGCGCGGTGGAGCAGCTTACTCAGCGCCAACATGAGGTACTGCGGCTGATTGCCCAAGGCAGGACCAACAAGGAAATTGCCAAGGCCCTGAACATCTCGCCCTTCACCGTGCGCATCCATGTGTCCTGCCTGCTCAAGGCATTGAAGGTCACCTCGCGTACGGCCGCGGCGGTTAAATACAGCGGGAGCTGAACCGTTGGTCAGGCTCCAGCGCACCTGCAAGGACTTCTACCGACCCGCCGACCCTCTCAGTAACTGAGGGGTGGCCAAAAAATTCGCCTCTCACGCCTGCAGTGGCCCGCCGGCCAGGCGGGCTTTATTTACCCGAAAGGAGGCCCGGAACATGAATCACAAGCTATCGATGGGAGGCGGGAACGTGGAGGATGACTGGCCAGAGCTGGAGCCGGACCGGCGCAACGACCAGGTCCCCGACCCTGACGCCGACCCTGATTTGACGGATGACGAGCAGAATCGGCCCGGCGTACCGGCGAGCGACCCGGAGTCGGGTGCCTGACTCGCCGATTGCCTGCACAGCAGAATCAGGCAGTGGTGGCGGGGTCTTCCAGCGACTGGCCGGGCTTGCTGCCCGATACCCGCCAACTCACTTCAGTCACCCCATAGCGCTCGGCCATGGGCCTGCTCACCTTGCGAATCTTTTCGCGCCCGAATTTCGGGATGATGCCAATCCCCGCGTCGCAGCTTGCCCAATGCCAGGCCTCGGCATTGTCCAGATGTTCCAGGCGGATGATGAAACTGCGCGGCTTGCCATGCAGTTGGTAGTCGATGATGTACAACTGGGGATTAGGCATCGCTGGGCCCTCCTCTTTTCCATGGATGACTTTCAGATTGAGTCGGGTGGGGCCGGAAAGATTCAAAATTTGTGAAATCCTGGGCGTGAATGGTTACCCGGCAGCTCACCACCGGGCAACCGCTGCAGTCACGCCGGGGGTTTTAGGGATTACGGCTACCGCCGTGGCTGTTCTGGCCACCTTTGCGGCCCGCTTCCGAGGCGCGTTGGCGGTCATTGGCGAAGTTGCCGCCGGATACCTGGCCGCCTTTCTGCCCCGCGCGGGAGGCCTTTTCACGGTCATTGGCAAAATTGCCCGGGTTGGTTTCCTTGGTGCCGCCACGTTGGCTGGTTTGATCCGGATCACGAGCCATGTCGTCTCTCCTTGAGGGATACGAGGTAACACGGTGTTATGCCGTGCTCTTGTTCCGAACACGCAAGGGCGCCAGGCGCTCAGTCGCAGTAGGCACTTGCGGACGAGTGGCGCCAAATGACTTCGCGGTCACCCATTGGCGGACTATCCGTTTGCGCACGCGCGAGTGCTCGCTGTTGCTTCGCAGGCCTGCCTATAATGGGGCTCACATGCCCGGCGATGCGTCGATGGGCCGTCTGTCAGGTCTGCACAAGGCACCGCCATGAAGTCGTCTGCTAACCAGCCCGCTGCCCCGCAGGACCCCAACCTGAGCCCAAGCCACCTGGACTTTCCGGTCGTTGGCATCGGTGCCTCGGCCGGGGGCCTTGAGGCCATCTGCACAATGTTCCGGCAGATGCCTGCCGATTCGGGCATGGCGTTCGTCATCGTGCTGCACCTGTCACCGGATCATCAGAGCGTCGCCGACCGTATCATCCAGGAAACCACTGCCATGCCGGTGCGCCAGGTGACCGAGCCGGTGCCGATCGAGCGCAACCATGTCTACGTCATTTCGCCGGCCAACAGGTTGTCGACCAATGACGGCTATTTGCGCGTGACGCCTGCCAACCGGCGCCGGGGTGACCATGTCGCCATCGACCTGTTTTTCCGCGACCTGGCCGACGTGCACAAGGACCATGCGTTTTGCGTGGTCTTGTCCGGCACCGGTGCCGATGGCGCAGTCGGGCTGTCGCGCATCAAGGAGCAAGGCGGGGTCACCCTGGTGCAAACGCCAGACGACGCCCAGTACGACAGCATGCCGCGGGCCGCGATCGAGACCGGGATGGTCGACGTCATCCTGCCCGCCGCCGAGATACCGCAGAAACTGCTGGAGTTGTGGCGCAACGCCCGCAAAGTCAGGTTGCCGCGAATCGATGACGATACCCTGCCGCCTCCGCTGGGTACCCGGGTCGGCGACCCGCAGGCCTTCGAGCCCCTGCTCGAAGAAATCCTCCTGCAGTTGCGCAGCACCACCGGGCATGACTTCCAGCACTACAAACGTGCCACCGTGCTGCGCCGCATAGAACGGCGCCTGCATGTGACGGGGCAAGCCGACCTTGGGGCGTACCTGCGCTACCTGGAGGAGCACAGCGAGGAGTCTGCGGCGCTGTTGGCAGATATGCTGATTGGCGTTACCAACTTTTTCCGCGACCGTGAAGCGTTCGAGGCGCTGGAACGGCATGTGCTGCCGCAGCTGGTCAGCGAACCCGAACCCGCCGAGGGTTCAGGCGAAATCCGCATCTGGTCCGCCGGTTGCTCGACCGGCGAAGAAGCCTACAGCCTGGCGATACTCGCCAGCGAGCAGCTGGCGCTGGAACAGCGCGCCAGCAAGGTCCAGGTGTTTGCCACCGACCTGGACGAGCGGGCGATCGGCATCGCCCGGGGCGGCTGCTACTCTGAGGCGATCGTCACCGATGTACCGCCTTCGCGGTTGCGCCAGTTTTTCGCGAAGGAGGACCAGCATTACCGGGTGCGCAAGGAAGTTCGCGAAAAAGTCCTGTTTGCCCGGCACAACCTGTTGTCCGACCCACCGTTTTCGCAGATCAGCCTGATCGTCTGCCGCAACCTGCTGATCTACCTCGACCGCGAAATCCAGCAGGACATCCTGCGCATGTTCCACTTCGCCCTGCGCCCCGGCGGCTATCTGTTCCTCGGCTCGTCCGAATCCGCCGACCTGGCCAGTGAGCTGTTCGCCGTGGTCGACAAGCGCAACCGCATTTACCGGGCACGTGACGTCAGTAACGCCGCGCGGCGCTCGGGCCGGCAGTTGCCGGGCCCGGACCTTGCCAATGTGCTGCAACCTGCGCGGGGTAAAAGCAAGCCCGGGCGCAAACCTGCCTATGCCGAACTGCACCACCGGGCGCTTGCGCGGCGGACCCCGCCCAGCCTGATCATCGATGGCGAAGGTACCATCCTGCATCTGAGCGAAGGCGTGGGGCGATTCATGCAACTGGGCAGTGGCGAACTCAGCCGCAACCTGCTGAACCTGGTGTTGCCGAGCTTGCGCCTGGCCTTGCGCAGCACCCTGTTCCAGGCTCGCCAGGGCACCGAAGCCGTGACCTCGCGGCCGGTAGACCTGGGCGAAGGCGCAGCACGGCTACAGGTGGAAATCACCGTCCAGCCGCACAAGGACGAGGCCAGCGCTGGCGAGTACCTGCTGGTGGTTTTCGAAGAACGCGCGCCCGACCCGTCACTGCCCCTTCCCGGCGCCATTCGCCAGACCGACAGCATGGTGTTGCACAACCTGGAGCGGGAGTTGCAGCGCACCCGGCTGCAGCTGCACGAAACCATTGAGCAATCGGAGATTTCCAGCGAAGAGCTGACCGCCTCCAACGAAGAGATGCAGGCGATCAACGAAGAACTGCGCTCGGCCAGTGAAGAGCTGGAGACCAGCAAGGAAGAACTGCAGTCCATCAACGAGGAGCTGCTGACGGTCAACTACGAGCTCAAGAACAAGGTCGAGGAAACCGACAAGGTCAACGACTACCTCAGCAACCTGATCGCCAGCACCGACATCGCCACGGTGTTCGTCGACCGCAACCTGCACATCCGCTGGTTCACCCCGCGCGCCACCGACCTGTTCAACATGCTGCCGGTCGACACCGGTCGTTCGCTGCTCGACATCACCCATCGCCTGGACTACCCGGCACTGGCCGACGACGCCCGTGCCGTGGTCCAGGGCGAAAGCATCATCGAACGTGAAATCGTCGGCCGGGACCAGCATTGGTACCTGGCGCGCCTGCTGCCCTACCGCTCCAGTGAACAGAAGATCGACGGCACGGTGCTCACTTTCATCGACATCAGCAAGAGCCGGGCAGCCGAAGAGCGCGTGCGCCTGGGCGAAGAGCGCATGCGTGTGGTTGCCGAGAGCACTCACGACTTTGCCATCATCCTGCTCGACGAGCAGGGCCTGGTGACCGACTGGAACACCGGTGCCACGTTGATCTTCGGCTACGCCAAGGCCGATGTGCTCGGCCAGCACTACCAGTTGATCTTCACAGAGGAAGATCGCCAGCACGGCGTACCCGAGCGGGAGCTGCAGGCAGCACGTGCCAACGACCGTAGCCAGGACGAGCGCTGGCATGTGCGCAAAGATGGCAGCCGCTTCTACTCCAGCGGCGAAATCTCCCGGCTCAAGGGCAGCAGCTTGCGCGGCTTCGTGAAAATCGCCCGCGACCTCACCGGGCACAAACGCTTGCACGACGAACAGACCAAGCAGCTGGCCGAATCGCAGAGCAACAGCCACATGAAGGACGAGTTCTTCGCCATCATGTCCCACGAACTCAAGCATCCGCTCAACCTGATCCAGCTCAACGCGGAGATCCTCCGGCGCCTGCCTTCGATTGCCCATATAGCGGCCGCGAACAAGGCCGTGAGCACCATCCGCGACGCGGTCACCAGCCAGGCGCGAATCATCGATGACTTGC